>WGCT01000120.1 GCA_015493625.1 Draconibacterium sp.
ATTTAAATTCTTGTGGGGAATAAAGCGAGAAATTATTGTGAAGAAATGATATAAACCTTATTCTTAGGTTCTAAAGTTTAGTAGTCAATTTAGCTAACAGGTTGAATCAAACCTTATTAAGCTTATTCTAAATATAAAGATTGATTAGATTAACCTGTACACATTTTGTATTCACAACCCACAATCGATGGCCTGTACTAAAGGAAAAACATTGAATCAGGATAGAGACATATTGTAATAACCTGTTATAGCACAGTTTTTCGCTTCGCAGTGAACAAAAATTACTTCGCCTCAATTCCCGAGAACCTATCTGAATTGAGAATACTGGGGAGACGTACCATAAAAGCACTCTTCAATAGCATGAGAATTATGCACGATTATTTCTGTTTCATCCTCCCTTTTTTTCCATGGTCGCGAAACATTTTAACCATATACATTCTAAATTCTTTTTCAGTTTTATAGAGGTTGAGAACTTTTTTCGGGGGAAGAATTTTTAGAAATTTTTCGTTGTATTTTGCCGGAATTGCTCCCTCTTTTTGCATGCTTTCTGCATATTCACGTGTTAGTTGAATAATCTCTTTTTCTGTTAACGAATCTTCCGAATCGCGCACTTTTTCTTCCAGTTGGCGGCGCAATTTTTGAACATCCCATCGCTCTTTGTCCATTTGGTTGTAAATTGGCCAGAATTTTTCGGCTTCCTCGGGTGTGAGGTCTAAACGTGCCGAGATAAAAGCAATTTTTTCTGAGCGAAATTTTTTCCATCGGTCTTTGTGGTACATTGCATCGTGCTGTGCACTAACAATACTATTTGTAAAAATAAAAAAGATGCCTGTTAGAATAATTATCCGTAGTTTCATAATGTGTTATTTTTCTGTTTCAGTATAAAGTTCGTATTCCGAAAGGTTTGTGCTCACATAGCTCAATAAATCTTCTTCGCTAAATTCAATGCCGTTGTCGGGCTCTTCGAGGAGAGCGAAAAAAGAGGTATCATCGATATTTTCAATAACCATACTCGAAAACTCTTCTTCGTATGAATTGTTTTGTTGAGCACTCTCGACAACTTCGCTTGTAAGATACATTTTTACCGGCCAGTAAACCAATAGTGCTACCAATGCAAAACTGGCTGCCAATCCCAAAGCGGGTTTTATAAATTGTATAAAACGGTTCTTTTTTTCGGGGGGAACAACTTCCTTCTCTGCATCGATTCTTGCCTGTAAACGGGCAGGAAAGTCATCGAAATAATTGGCAGGAACTCCAAACGGATTCTCCTTTTTTATCTCCGATAATCGGGGTTGATCATTTTTATATTTATTCATATTTCCCATTTTTGTGTTTGACTTAAACTCTGATTAAAGGTTTAATAATCACTGTTTTTTAAATATGCTTCAATCTTTTTTGTAGCATGGTGGAACGATGCTTTTAACGCTCCCACCGAAGTATCTAAAACTTCAGAAATTTCTTCGTATTTCATCTCTTCAAAATATTTCATATTAAAAACCAATCGCTGTTTTTCGGGTAAACTTAAAATTGCTTCTTGTAATTTTAATTGAATTTTGTCCCCTTCAAAATAAGGGTCAGAGACTAGGTTGTTCATCAGGAACTCGCTGGTATCGTTCATTGGCATAAAATGCTTTCTTTTATTCGAATTTATAAAAGTTAACGACTCGTTGGTGGCAATGCGATACAGCCATGTATATAAACTCGATTCCTGACGGAAATTGTCGATGTTTTTCCAGATTTTTATGAAGGTGTTTTGAAGTACGTCGTCGGCGTCGTCGTGGCTTACTACAATCTTGCGAATGTGCCAGTATAACCGCTCTTGGTATTTGGTTACCAACAGGTTAAATGCGAGGTCTCTTTTCTCTTCTCGCTTTAAGTTGGCAATTAATACACGGTCATCACTCTCCATTTACAAAAATTTATTCTATGACTTTGAATGCCGTAAAAGGTTTAATTTGAACGAAGGAAAGAAGGATACAACAAATTTTCTTACTGAAAGTAGTGCGGGTGCTATATTCTAAAATTCAATCCTTCTTCTTTTAGTTTGTTGTAAATACCAACATCAAACGAATATAATTTTGCTGCACGGTGCGAAACGTTTGTCTGTTTTTCGTTTGTATCAACCAACAAGTTCATATTCTGTATTTTCTTTCTGAAATTACGAGTGTCTAATTTTTTATCTAAAACAATTTCGTAAAGAGACTGTAACTCGGTGAGAGTGAATTTTTTAGGTAGCATGTGGAACCCTACCGGATGATACTGAACTTCTTCGCGTAATTTGGCCAAAGCAGTTTGAATAATCTCTTTTGTGTCGAAAATAACTTCGGGAAGATTATCGATGTCGAACCATTTAACCGCTTGTGCCAAAGGCGACAGTTTTAAATTGTGGTTTTTGGGGTTAATTAATGCGTAATAGGCAACGGTTAAAACCCGCGAGTATGAAACCCGGTTAGGTGCCCCAAAAGTTTGCACCTGTTTTAGATAGATGTTCTCAATTCCGGTAGTAGTTTGAAGCAATTTCTTTGCATAACTGTCTAAATCTTCTTCTGTGGGTAAATGTGTGCCAATTAAGCCCCAGTAATTTTCCGATTTCAATGCCGGATTTTTTTCGAATATATCTTTTATCTGTTCGTACTCTTCTTTATTTGTAAGGAATTTTTCAAGCAGTTCGGGTTCGGCACGCCAAAGTAATACATTCAGTTTGTTTCCATCGAACCCAAAAATCACACAATCAACGGAGAAATTTTTGAAAATCATAAATATTGTTTTTACAAATGTAATAATTGAATTCTTATTTTAACTAATGAATTCAGAATTAATATGTGTTAAGTATAATATCATTTTTTAACCTAAGGTAATATTTTCGATAGAAAACTAATTCGACAATAATTATTAGATTACCTTTGTTTTTTTTAAAATAAGAATAGAAATGGCGTTAAAATGCGGAATAGTTGGTTTGCCAAATGTGGGGAAATCAACACTTTTTAATTGTTTGTCGAGTGCAAAAGCTCAATCGGCAAATTTTCCTTTTTGTACAATAGAACCGAATGTTGGTGTAATTACTGTTCCCGACGAGCGGTTGATTAAACTTACCGAAATTGATAAACCCAAAAAAGTGGTTCCCACAACGGTTGAGGTTGTCGATATTGCGGGGTTAGTAAAAGGGGCGAGTAAAGGCGAAGGATTGGGGAATCAGTTTTTGGGAAACATTCGCGAAACCGATGCAATTTTGCATGTGTTACGCTGTTTTGAAAACGATAATATTACACATGTCGATGGTTCTGTCGACCCGGTTCGCGACAAAGAGGTTATTGATATTGAACTTCAGCTAAAAGATTTGGAGACCGTTGAGGGGCGTATCGAGAAGCTTGAGAAACAGGCGCGGCACGGAAACGACCCGAAGATTAAAAAGCTTTTTGAGTTGGCGGTGCGTTACAAAGAGGTGTTAGAGTCGGGGAAATCGGCTCGTACATTGCAACTGTCGGTCGAAGATGCGAAAGTTGCAAAAGAGCTTTTCCTGCTTACCAATAAACCGGTTATGTATGTTTGTAATGTCGATGAAGCATCGGCAAAAACAGGCAACCATTTTGTAGAAAAAGTGCGGGAGGCAATAAAAGACGAAAATGCCGAACTGCTAGTTATTGCTGCTGCAACCGAGTCGGATATTGCCGAGCTGGAAGAGTACGAAGAGAAGCAGATGTTTTTGGAGGAGTTAGGGCTCGACGAACCAGGTGTAAACAAACTAATTCATTCGGCTTACAGTTTGTTGAATCTGAAAACTTATTTTACTTCGGGGCCCGACGAAAGTCGTGCTTGGACATTTACCGAAGGAACAAAAGCACCGCAGGCAGCCGGAATTATTCATACCGATTTTGAGCGTGGGTTTATTCGTGCCGAGGTAATTAAATATAACGATTACATCTCGTTAGGGTCGGAGAGTGCCTGTCGCGAAGCGGGAAAAATTGCCATCGAAGGAAAAGAATATGTGGTTCAAGATGGCGATATTATGCACTTTCGGTTTAATGTATAGAAAACTTGGAGTTGGGTTAAGCGCAGAAAAAAGGGTTGAACAACTAGTTATTCAACCCTTTTTTGCAATAATAATTACTTATTATTTTGTTTGTACGTCGGCCATGTCTTTTACAATGCCGTTTTTATCTACCTTAATATGAACGTCTTTGGCAATTTCCAAATTAATAGTTGTTTCCTGTACCGAAATAATTTTACCGTAAATACCTCCGGTAGTTACAACTTTATCGCCTTTTTTTAACCCCTCGCGAAACTGACGTGTCTCTTTTTGGCGTTTCATTTGCGGACGAATCATAAAAAAGTAAAACACAACAACAATTAAAATAAGCGGTAAAAAACTCATTAACGGATTTGCTTCCTGCCCTTGGGGCTGTGCCATCAAAATAATATTCAACATAATTCTAAATTTTAATATTTAATTTCTAAATTTTCATTTTTAACAATTGCAAAAATAGCTAAATGTTTTGGTTCTTTGCAATTTGCATCAATTTCAATTGTTTTATATTGCCGGCCAAACATTCCCGACGAATCAAATTCGACTTCAATCAGTCCCTTCTCTCCCGGTTTTATTGCTGTTTTCGGGTATTTCACCCGAAGACATCCGCAACCTGCATTAATATTTTTTATAATTAAATTGTGGTTTCCCGAGTTGGTAAAAGTAAAAGTTGTAACCACAATTTCGCCCGAAATAAGCTTGCCAAATTCGTGAACAGTTTCGTTAAATGAAATTTCTGTAATTCCTTTCGGTTTTTCTAAACTATTTGCGTTGGTTATTTTTCCCCGCTTTTCTTTCTGATGGATGCATGAACTTAACGAAAAGACAATTAATATAAACAGAAGGCGTTTCATTTTTCACCAATTAAACCACGACCGACTTTATTAATTTTTTTCTCATTTTTCAGGTCTTTCAGGGTTTTGTCGAGAATGCCGTTTACAAAATTCCGGCTCTTTTCGGTGCTGTAATATTTCGAAAGTTCGATGTATTCGTTCATCGAAACTTTTGTGGGTACCGACGGAAAATAGAGCAGTTCGGTAATGGCAAGTTGCATAATAAGAATATCCATTTGCGCAATACGTTCCATGTCCCAGTTTTGAGCATGCCGGTTAATTAACTCGCGTATTTCGTCGTGATTAATTATCGATTGGCGAATTAACGATTTTGCAAAATCACGGTCTTCTTTATCTTTAAACAGTGGCATTAACTGATGATTCGAGTCGGTTAACTCATTAAACTGTCTTATGGTTTTTACAATCATGGCGATAACAAAATCAACATCATCGTTCCAATAAATGCTCTGCTCTTCGAGAACAATATAAAGGTATTCCGAAGTTAAAATTACTTTGCTGAACAGTTTTTCAATAAATTTTCGGTCGTTAAGATAAGAGCGGTTTTTATCGGCCATATAATTTTTATATACGTCCGATTCAATCATTAACAGATAAAGCTCTTTAATCAGTCCCTCATTATCAGACCAGCTTAGTTTCTTTTGGTCGAGATATTTGTTCAGTTGGTTGTTTGAGCGCAACTGTTGAACAACCTGATTGGTAATAAACTTTGTGTTGGGATTTAAATCTTCTTCGGTGGGTTGAAGTTTATTTCTTTTTATTTCAATTCTTTTTTCTGCGTAATCAGAAATCTCGACAGCCAACACCATTAAGTAGTGGTACAAGTCGAACGATTTTTCGATGCAGATAAAGAGATCTTTTTCGGTTTTACTAAGCGATTTCTCTTCTGAAGAGTAGTAGGCGTAAAGCATTTGTAACACCTTGGTTCTAATAATTCTTCTGCTAATCATTCTTTAATGAACTTCATAAATGTGGCGCAAAATTAGTTTTTTTTTGAATGGGCGAAAACATTATCGGCTTTTTATTTTAAAAGCAACGTTTTTCGAAATAGATTTAATACTAGTATTGATTTGCTGATGTTATATCCTCAATTCAGATAGCTTTTCGTGAAATTCGGCGAAGTTTCTTTTGCAATTAAGCCGGAGCTAAAATTCTCCGGTATGCGAAACATTGTTATGAGGTGCATTTTTAATTGCAGTGCTGGTTTCTGTGGTATCCACATTTATGGTGTCTTCGTTTTCGTTGTCATCATCATCATCGTCGTCGTCATTTTCCCAGTCGAATTTATGGCGGCGGATGATGTATTTCCGGTAGTAGATGGCCAGAACAACACCCGAAACAGCACCCCATAAATGTCCTTCCCACGAAACGGCAGGGTTAATCGGGAACATTCCCCAAACAAGCCCGCCATACAAAAATACCACCACCACCGATATGGTTAGCAATCTGATGTCGTTTCGAATAATGCCACTAACAAAATGAAATGCTGCTAACGCATAAATTACCCCGCTTGCCCCAATATGCCACGCCTCGCGCCCCGAGAGCCACACGCAGATTCCCGAGAAAATAAACATTTGGAAAAATATCCGGTACGAAATTCTCCGGTAGAAATAGATTAAAACAAAGGTTAATATAAAAAACGGGATTGAGTTTGAAAGGAGATGGTTAAATCCTGAATGGATAAATGGCGACAGGGCAATTCCGTACAACCCTTTTAAATGTCGTGGGTAAATGCCAAATCGAACAAAACTTACGCCGGTAGTTTGCTCAATAATTTCAATCATCCAAAACAGAAAAATAAATATTGCCGGGAAGAGCAGACTGTGTAGGAAGATTTTCTTTTCCAGTTCAGGATCTACTTCTTTCGGATTACTCGGATGATAGTTGAAGAGTTGCATTCTTTTGTTTTTTTATTGAGGCTTTTTTACCTCTTTTTTTATCAGTGCACTAAATTCAAATACATCATCTTCGGTTGTGTCAAACGAAGTCATCCAACGAACTTCCGGTTTGGTATCGTCCCAAATATAAAAGTAGAATTTACTCTGCAACGGTTCAATAATATGGCGTGGTACAACTGCAAATATTCCGTTTGCATCAACCGGCCGGGTTATTTTAATCTCCGGAATTTTGGCAATCTCTTTTTCGAGCAATTTAGCCATTTTGTTGGCGTGAGTTGCTGTCTCTTTCCATAAGTCATTTTCGAAATAAGCAATAAATTGTGCAGCCGTAAACCGCATTTTGGAGTACAACTGCATACTCTGTTTACGTAAGTATTTTGTGTTTTTTGTCAACTCCGGGTTAAAAAACAGAACTGCTTCTCCCATCATCATTCCGTTTTTTGTTCCTCCAAACGAAAGAATATCTGCGCCGCAATCGACCGTAAATTTTCTAAATTCCATGTTTAGAGCAATGGCAGCATTGGCAATTCTTGCACCGTCGATATGCAAAAACATATTGTTTTTATGAGCTAAATCGGCCAATTCCCTAATCTCATCGGGGGTGTACACTGTTCCCATTTCGGTAACCTGCGAAATTGAGATTACGCTCGGTTGAGAGTGGTGTTCAAAATTGAACCCTTTTAAATGTTGCTGAATACCTTCGGGGGTAATTTTACCGTTAACGGGCTCAACCGGCAATAATTTGCTGCCGGTAAATTTCTCGGGAGCTCCACACTCGTCTTCTTGTATATGAGCAGTCTCGGCACAAATAACCGAATTAAAACTCCGGGTAGCCGACGACAATGCGAGTACATTGGCACCTGTTCCGTTAAAAACAAAAAATACTTCTGTTTCGGCACCAAATCTCTCTTTAAAAATCTGAATAGCTTTTCCGGTATACATATCGTCGCCGTAACCAACTACATGTCCTGTATTCGCTTTTTGCATTGCTTTAAAAATACGAGGATGCACTCCCGAATTGTTGTCGCTGGCAAAACCTTTTGTCATTTTTTTTATTTTGAAATTAGATTTAACAAATATAGTAAGAGAATACCGTATTATCAGTAATTGGTTTTATTTCTGTAATTTTATTTCGAAAAAAACGACCAGTTATAAAAAGAGTAGAAAATGAATGATTCCATTACTTTATCGCAGAAAATTTATCTGTTATCGTTAAATGTAAAAAAAGGTGGTTTTGTTTCTGCAGCAAAATCGGGGTTAAATTATACAATCCTTGGTGGTTTGCTTTTTGAGCTTTTCGAGAATAAAAACATCAGATTTGAAGGCAAAAGAATTGTTGTTATCGACAAGCATTCGGAAAACGATTTGTACCGTTTTATGTTAGAGAAAATAGGAAAAACAGAACGGCCGATAAAAATATCGCGTGCTCTTGGTAAGTTTAATTTTTCTATGAAGTTTATTTTAAAACAAGTTCAACAGGGACTGGTTGAAAAGCGGATGATTCGAATGGAACCGAAACAATTTCTGTTTTTTAAATGGGAAAAATCCTATTTAATCAACAAGCAATTTGTATATAAACTGGTTGCCGAAATAGAGAGGCAAGTTTCAACTGGTTCGGCTTCGGAGGAGGAGATGATTTTATTGTCGTTTATAAAACCATCAGGATTATTATTTCGCATTTACTCCGACCGTCGAAAACGAAAAACTGCAAAAAAGAAACTCGAAAAAATGATGGTTGAGAACCAGGTTTCGGAAGCCGTTACGGGTGCAATTCAGGCTGCGCAAGCTGTAGCAGCATCGGTTGCAGCATCGGCCGCGGTTACTGCTTCAGTGCATTAATTCAATAGATTTTTCGATTTCAGAACCAAGAACCAAGTAACAAACGAAGCTACTAAACATCGGTTATTTGTCATAATCCTGTGTATTTAGTTGCTATTCAGTGTTGTACGAAGGAGCGACTCACTGTTTCTATTTCACTTCCGAGAAAATAACGCGAGGTAGGTAATTCACACAAAACAGGTTGTAAAACATATTTTGGGTTTTAAAAATTCTTCCTAAATTGCAGCACAGCACAGGACAGCACAGACAGATATTGTTTCTATTTTAGTATCCATAAAATTTTATGTTGTTCGAGGTGTGATATTTACAAATATTATAATCTATTTAAAATGGGAAACAGATTAATAGGAAGACTACCAAAAGTAGGAATTCGTCCGGTAATAGACGGGCGTGAGCAGGGAGTGCGAGAGTCACTCGAAGTTCAAACAATGAATATGGCAAGAGCAGCCGTTAAAATAATTGAAGAGAATTTAACTTTCCCCGGAGGTGAAAAAGTGGAGTGTGTAATTGCCGACACAACAATTGGAGGAGTTGCCGAAGCTGCCATGTGTGCCGATAAATTTGACCGCGAAGGTGTTGGCGTTTCGTTAACCGTTACACCCTGCTGGTGTTATGGAACCGAAGTAATGGATACAAATCCTTCTATACCCAAAGCGGTTTGGGGGTTTAACGGAACCGAGCGCCCCGGAGCCGTATATCTTGCTGCTGCACTGGCCGGATATTCACAAAAAGGATTGCCTGCATTTGGAATTTATGGCCGCGATGTACAGGATGCTAGCGATGAATCGGTTCCAAAAGATGTGGAGGAAAAAATTCTGCGCTTTGTAAAATCGGCTTTGGCAGTAGCGCAAATGAAAGGTAAATCGTACTTGTCGTTGGGATTTACTTCAATGGGAATTGCAGGCTCAACAGTTAATCCCGATTTCTTTCAGGAATACCTCGGAATGCGAACTGAATTTGTCGATATGGTGGAAGTAAAACGCCGTATCGATGAAGGTATTTACGATAAAGAGGAGTTTGAAAAAGCCATTGCATGGACAAAAGTAAACTGCAAAATTGGCGACGATTTAAATAGCAAAGAGAAAATTGTTGATAGCGAACGAAAAGAGTGGGAGTGGGAAATAGTTGTGAAAATGACACTGATTTTCCGCGATTTAATGATTGGAAATCCAAAATTAAAAGAGGCCGGTTTTGGCGAAGAATCGAAAGGGAGAAATGCAATTGCAGGAGGTTTTCAGGGGCAGCGCCAATGGACCGATTACTACCCGAATGGCGATTTTGCCGAAACAATATTGAATACTTCTTTTGACTGGAATGGAATTCGCGAGGCGTTTGTTTTTGCAACCGAAAACGACAGCTTAAATGCAGTACCGATGTTGTTTGGTCATTTGCTTACAAATACAGCTCAAATTTTCTCCGATGTGCGAACCTACTGGAGTCCCGATGCTGTTAAACGGGTTACAGGAAAAGAGTTGACCGGAGTTGCAAAAAACGGAATTATTCATTTGATTAACTCGGGCTCTACAACGCTCGATGCAACAGCACAACAGGCCGATAAGAATGGGAATCCGGTAATGAAACCTTTTTGGGAGATTACTGAGGAGGAGATGGAGAAATGTCTTGAGAACACAAAATTTTGTCCTGCCATTCGTGAATATTTCCGGGGTGGCGGCTATTCAACCCAATTTAAAACAAAAGGGTCGATGCCAATAACCATGGCACGGGTGAATTTGGTAAAAGGAATTGGACCGGTATTGCAAATTGCCGAAGGTTATACCGTTGAACTGGAAGACGATATGCATAAAGTTTTAGACGAACGTACCAACCCAACATGGCCTACAACCTGGTTTGCTCCAAAAATAACAGGGAAAGGTGCCTTTAAAGATGTCTATTCGGTAATGGCAAATTGGGGGGCCAACCACGGTGCAATTAGTTACGGACACATTGGTGCCGACCTAATTACGCTTGCTTCGATGCTGCGCATTCCGGTTAATATGCACAATGTCGATGAGGAAAAAATATTCCGCCCAAGTACCTGGAACGCTTTTGGCGAAAATAAAGAGAGTGCCGATTATCGTGCTTGCGAAAATTTTGGTCCACTTTATAAATAGTAGTTTATCATATGTTTCGTTTGGTTTCATATGAAGTTTTAATAGTTAATTAGTATAAAAGCCACCTAAAAGGGTGGCTTTTTAGCTTCGAAGGAAATAATATTTGTAAGTGTAAATTACTATATTCGTAAATAATTAAGCTATAACTTATGAAAACCATTCCATTTCTTGTCTTAACCATTCTGCTTTTTGCTTGTTCAAATGGCAAAGAGTCAAAAAAAGCAAAATTAAATATGAACAGTTTCGAAAAAGGCAGTTACGGATTTGATTTGAAATTCCTGAAAGAGCATTCAAATCCGGTTGAATTGAAAAACGGCGATGCCCGTATTATTGTCTCCCCCGATTTTCAGGGGCGGGTAATGACCAGTTCTGCAGCCGGAGAAAACGGATTGAGCTACGGTTGGATAAATTACGATTTAATTGAATCGGGGGAAGTTTTGCAGCACATTAATTCCGTGGGTGGCGAAGAGCGGTTTTGGCTAGGGCCCGAAGGGGGGCAGTTTTCTATATTTTTTAAAAATGGCGATTCATTCGATTTAAAACATTGGCAAACGCCACCGGTTATCGATACCGAAAAATACGAGCTGGTTGCTTCGGGAAAAACTTTTGCAGAATTTAAAAAATCGGCAAAAATTAAAAACTACAGCAATACCGAATTTCAACTTGAAATTAAGAGGAAAGTTGTTTTGTTAACCAACGATGAGATAGAGAAAGAGTTGGGTGTAGGAATTGAAAAAAACACAAAAGTGGTGGGGTATAAAACCATAAATAATTTGCTGAACACTGGAATTGAAGCGTGGAAGAAAGAGAGTGGGTTGCTTTCTGTATGGCTTTTGGGAATGTTTAATCCTTCGCCCGAAGTTACAATTGTTGTTCCGTTTAAAACCGGGGTAAAATCGGATTATATTGTAAAAGACGACTATTTTGGTAAAATTCCTGCCGAGCGTTTAGTGGTCGATAAAAGTGGCTTTATTTTTCTGAAAGGCGATGGTAAATACAGAGGTAAGATTGGAATTCCTCCGCAACGTGCCCTGCCTTTTTTAGGTAGTTACGATGCACACAATCACCTGCTTACTATTGTTAAATGTGAAGTAAAAGAGGGTGTAACCGATTATGTAAATTCGGCCTGGGAGATACAAAAATACCCGTTTAAAGGCGATGCAATAAATTCGTATAACGACGGGCCTGTTGCCGATGGCAAACAGTTGGGGCCGTTTTACGAGATGGAAACATCGTCGCCGGCACTTGCGTTAAAAGCGGGCGAATCGGCAACATATTCACAATCAACTTTCCATTTGCAAGGAAGTGAAGCTGAATTGGATGTAATTTGTCAAAAGGTTTTTAATGTATCGTTGGAAAAAATAAAAGCTGTTTTTTAGTAACAGATGTACCTGAAATTGAATGTCGAAATTTATCTATAAAATTTCCGAATCGGCCGGGCAAACTAAGTTGCAGCAACTGGTGCACTCGATTGCCGAAGCCATAAATACCGGAGTATTAAAAGTTGGCGACGTGTTACCGTCGGTAAACCAGTTAAGTGCCGAGAGTGGTTTTTCGCGCGATACCGTTTTTAAAGCTTACTCAATTTTAAAGCAGCGTAATTTAATTGAATCGGCTCCGCAAAAAGGATATTTTGTAGCTGCCGAGTCGTTTAAGGTATTTATGTTGCTCGACGATTTTAGTGCATTTAAAGAGCAGTTGTACCAGTCTTTCCGCCAAAATCTTCCCGACACATATTCTGTCGATTTGCTTTTTCATCATTATAATCACGCTGTTTTTAATCAACTTGTTCAGGGGAGTTTGGGGCGCTACAGTATGTATGTGGTAATGAATATCGACCATAAAACTATTGAACCGATTCTGGAAAAGATAGATCCTAATAAGCTGCTTATTCTCGACATGGGAAAACCCGAAAACGGAAAGATGAATTTTATTTTACAGGATTTTTATACATCGGTAAAAAACTGTTTGGAAGAGGGAGTTTCGCAACTTAAAAAATATAATAAACTGATTTTAGTGTACGAGAAAAAAAGTACACCGCACCCTGCAGAGATTGTTCCGGCTGTAAAAAGTTTTTGTAAAAAGCACGAAATTAAGTTTGAAAATAGTAAAGCGTTAAACGTGCAGAATATAAAAAAGGGTCAGGTATATTTTGTTGTTCGCGATGCCGATTTGGTTCGTGTTATAAAATCATGTCGTTCGAAGAAACTTAAAATGGGAAAAGATGTTGGTGTTTTGTCGTATAACGATACACCCATGAAACAGATTGTTGGCAATGGAATAACGGTCATCTCAGCCGATTTTGAAAAAATGGGAAAAGAGGCAGCAGTATTTGTGAAAGATAAACAGAAAGTAGGTAAAATCTACACTCCTTCGTTTATTCTGCGCGACTCTTTATAATAGGCGTTGCCTATTGTTTGTGGCGGCGTAATGTGTTTGAGTTCTGGTTGTTGTACCCAAAGTGAAAACATCTTACAAATTCTGCCGATTAACAATATACTCAAAAAAAACGGACAAAGGTATTCGATTGTTTACAGTTGGTTACCGGAATAATGCAATTCCGGGAGCGAGAAAAACTCTAAATGCAATTATTAAAATAACCATGAAGAAATATAATAAAACTGAATATTTACCGATTTCAATATTCATTGACGGTTTTAAATCATTAATTCGTTTTGCATTCTTATAAGGAAAAATAAAAATCATTCCACTTGTAATTG
>WGCT01000121.1 GCA_015493625.1 Draconibacterium sp.
ATACAAATGACAGACTAAATAGTACCATTACAGCAGAGGGAACAATCTCTTAAAGTTATTTGTTCGCAAACAAAATATGAAGTATCACAAATGGAAGTGAGAGCATAAACTTTGAGTACGATGGAACACTTTGTTTTTCTTCATTTTCAGGTTATCGATTTTTATTTTTGCAGGCCCGTATTCCGGCTTTTTTATAAACGCCACAAACCCGTAAACAGTATTTGTCATTACTATTTTATTTAACTCAACTGTCGATAAATCTTTTGCTGCCACGCCAATGTTTGCATCTGTAATTTCGCAATTGGCAACTGATAAATCGGAGTCTTCGCCACCCGAAATTGCTTTGTCTGAAATTCCTTCCATTTTGCAATCTGTTATTTTCATTCTGCTGCCCGAAAAATCGATGGCATCGTTTCCAATTGTATTAAACCTGCAATTGGTTACCTCTCCTTTCGAGAAGTCGGAATCGAACGCATCGGCAAACGTATTTTCGAACAGGCAATTTATTGCGGTTACCTCGGAGCGAACGACATTCAATGCATCATCGCAATTAAAATTGTTTGCAAAAGTACAATTTTCAAATTCAACATCGGCTTCATAAAAATTTACCGCGGCCGGGCTTTGCCAACCTCCTCGCGTTAAACTGCTCAATCCCGAGAATTCGACATATTTAAGCTGTGATTTTCCGTTGGGTTGCAGTACATTAAAACCGTTTCCCGAATTGTCGGTCGAGTATATTTTTACACGACTTTTTTCTGTTCCAATAATTTGCAACGGAACAAATGAGATAAATGCTGCGCCGTTAACCAAATCAATTTCGGTGCCCGGTTTAAATTCCACGTTCATTTTTTTGGTGATAATTACATCGCTGTCGAACCGGTATTTCCCGTCGAAAACAATCCGGTTATTCTCGACAGGTAATTTTGCAACGGCTTTGCTTGCTAATATTTTTTGCCGGCTCGACAATCCGCCCGGTGCCGGCCACATATTTATTTCGCTTTCGTACATTTCGTTGTGAATAGAAAACAGAAGCGTTAGCGGTTTTTCTGAAAGCGGCACTGTTATTTTTGAAGGAGTTTCGCCGTTGTAAGGTTCTATTTCGGGGCGCGGGTCGAAACTTGCCGGGAGTTGCCCTTCTATAAAAGCACCCAGAACTTTTACCAGTGTGTTGCTAAAATTTAGCACTTCAATCTGTTTTTTCTCGCGGTTATAATACCCCTGCACCTGAAATGAAATCAGGTTCGGGTTTACTTCGGAGGTGTAATTTTTTACAAAACGTTTATTGGCAACCGCATAAAGTGCAACACGTAATTTTTCAACATTCTTTTCAATTTTGTCGATATTGTTTCGAATAAAAGCGGCCTGATTTTCGAGCATACCGAATTGAAAATGATAATAGGGAAACTCCTCTCGAATTAATGCCGACAATGAATCGGCAGTGGTTTTATAATTGGAGACAATACCGTTTAAAAACTGCTGAGTGCTAAATTGCTTTAGGTATTTTATATAGTTTCTATTAAACAACGAGTCGGCAAAAACCTGAAAAAGCATCAACTCTTCGCGCGGCAATTTGTCAATTTTTGTGGGATTAAAAAGTCCGTTAACCGGTTCTTCGATTCGATGAAAAACACCGGTTTCGATATATCCGTCGAATGCAATTGGTTCGAGCAGGCAGGTAACCGGATTGTAATAAAAGCGTTGGTTGTGCCAGGCAAATCCGTGGTACGACTGTGTTAAATCGATAATTGCATAGTACTTTGCCAGTTTGTCAACATCAAAAATTTTAGAAAGCGAATTCTTCCGGTTTTTATATTGAAGCAATAAATTTTGCGCTTCTAAAAAGTCGTTGTACAAAGTTGTGTCGGCAACAGTTCTACCGGTTTTAAACGGAATTATTTTAGCCGGCCCAAAATGGTCGATATCCCAACTGCGACCGGTTTTCTTTGTTTCTAAAACGTGTTGCCAGAAAAGATTTTCGTCGAACCTGATAATTGGCCCCTCGCGTCGGTCGTTGCTTTCAATCAGCTGTTTTTCGAAATGCTCTTCGTAGGCATAAATTCCCAACGAGTGGTTGTTCATTTTTACAGGAATAAAACCGTAGCGGGTTGTAAGAACATCTTCTTTTTTAAAAATTTTATGTGCCAGCCACTCCGAAAGAAAATCGCGCGTAGCCGGGTTTTGGATTGAAAAGGTTCGCATATTTCGCCAGGCAAAACCACTTTTTAGTTTTATTCTGAACGACCATTTTTCTCCTTGCAAGTGGTCAACCAAATCTCCTTTTAACCTGAATGTTCCGTTCAAAAAATCTTTCCCGTCGTATAAAACCATTTTCGAATAGTCGGCATCAGAATTTACTAAAACTGTTGCGTTAAACGCTTCTAACCGCTTTTTGTTAAACTTTTTCAGATTTGCATCATCGGTATAAATTTGCAAACCTACACGGTTTTTATATTCAGGATAAATCTTTTTGTTGCGGACAGTAATCTCTAAATCATCGAAATAAACCGTGTCGTTGCTGTTGCTCCAAAGATAAAATTTCATTTTACCGGCATAAAAATTTGGAGGAACGTGGTATTCCAGAAATATTTTATTCCATCCGTTTTCGCCCTTTTTAACTATTTTTTTATCGGCAAAATAGTACCCCTCTCCTCCGTCGATTACAATTACTCCGTTTTCGCCAATGGTTTTTCGCCATACAGTAATTTCCAAATAATCGTCGGGAGCTATATTTTTTATCTCGGTTGTTAAAGCGTATGGTTTTTTAGGTGTAAGTTTTACCGAGTATTTCCCC
>WGCT01000122.1 GCA_015493625.1 Draconibacterium sp.
ATGGTGCAGGGTAACGAAAAAGATATTGAAACATTTGTCGATTATCTGAAAATTGGGCCTGCACTTGCACGGGTCGATAAAATATCGAAAGTTAAAATGGCTACGATAAATGAGTTCTCGCAATTTGAGGTGAAATAGTAAAAGGACGGAGTGATGATAAATTGAACTTTAACGAAATGAAAAAACTGGAAAAGCAAAACTTCCATATGACTACGGAAGAGTTTCGTAAAGAGGGGAAGAAAGTAATTGACTGGATTGCCGATTACTACGAAAATATTGAAAAATATCCGGTATTGTCGCAGGTAAAACCAGGCGATATAAAAGCGTTATTACCTGAAAAAGCTCCGCTAAAAGGCGAGCCAACCAATGCTATGATGGGCGATATTGACCAAATAATAATGCCCGGAATTACCCATTGGCAGTCGCCCAATTTTTATGCTTACTTTCCGGCAAACACATCGTTCCCCTCAATTTTAGGCGATTTAATCTCTTCGGGGTTGGGGGTGCAGGGAATGATTTGGGCAACCAGTCCGGCAGCAACCGAATTGGAAACGCACGTTTTAGACTGGCTGGCAGATATGATGGGAATGCCGGAAAGGTTCAAATCGACCTCCACAGGTGGAGGCGTTATTCAAGACACTGCATCAACATCGGCATTAACAGCCATAATTGCTGCCCGCGAACGTGCTACAAAATTCGAATCGAATAAAAAAGGAGTTGTACAAAAACTAACGGCTTACATTTCAACGCAAACCCACTCGTCGATTGAAAAGGCCATAAAAATTGCCGGGATAGGAACCGATAATTTGCGGTTGATTGAAGTTGATGAAACATTTGCCATGCGTACCGATTTGCTTGAAGAGCAAATAAGAAGCGACAAACAGTTAGGATTTACACCTTTTTTTATTTGCGCTGCTATTGGAACAACCTCGTCGAATGCTGTCGACCCGGTACGTAAAATTGGTGAAATTTGCCGGCGCGAAAACTGCTGGTTACACATCGATGCGGCAATGTCGGGTAGTGCAATGTTATGCCCAGAATTTAGACATTTTCAAGATGGAGTTGAGCTGGCCGACAGCTACTGTTTTAATCCACACAAGTGGATGTTTACCAATTTCGATTGCGATGTTTTTTGGGTAGCCAACCGCGAAGAATTGATAAATACATTTTCAATATTGCCCGAATATTTGCGTAATCAGGCAACCGAATCGGGCGAGGTTTTCGATTACCGCGACTGGCACATTCAGTTGGGGCGGCGGTTTCGTTCGTTAAAACTTTGGTTTGTAATTCGTCATTACGGAGTTGAAGGACTACAGCACCACATTCGCAAACATGTTGAAATGGCTCAGAAGTTTACAAAGTGGGTAAACGAATCGAACGACTTTACACTCTTTGTTGAACCACCATTTAATTTGGTCTGCTTTGTTCATAATGCCGGTAACGATTTTAATATGAAACTGATGAATGCTGTTAATAAAACGGGGAAGATATATTTTACCCACACAAAATTAAATGGAAAAATTGTTTTGCGAATGAGTATCGGACAAACACACACCGAAGAGAAACATGTAGAAAAAGCCTGGAAACTGATCCAAAAAACAGCAAATAAACTGGGTTAATGTTTACATGCTCAACTAAAAATAACTTCTTTGTAAATCGTTTCTATTTTTATAAACAACATTTTTGTTCTTTCTTTGAATCCGTAAAATTAAAACATATTGTTATGAAAAAATATCAAGTTCTGTTCGTTCTTCTCTTTTTTGTGTTTACTGCTTTTAAAACCGATAAACCAGCTTACTCCCTCTTCAATAAAAAAGGGAAAGAGGTGAAGTACTCGAAAATGATTAAAGAGATTGCCGATGCCGATATTGTATTGTTTGGCGAATACCATAATAACCCCATTTCGCACTGGTTAGAGTTAGAGTTAACAAAAGATCTTTTTGAAATAAAAGGAGATAAACTTGTGCTGGGTGCCGAAATGTTTGAAAGCGATAACCAACTCATTCTCGATGAATATTTAGATAGCTTAATTTCGCAAAAAAGTTTTGAGGCCGAAGCACGTTTATGGCCCAATTACAAAACCGACTATAAACCGTTGATTGAGTTTGCCAATAAAAACCGGTTGAAATTTGTTGCATCGAATGTTCCACGCCGTTATGCGTCGTTGGTAAACAAAAAAGGGTTCGAAGGATTGGAAGAACTCTCTGATGAGGCAAAAAAGTTAATTCCACCGCTGCCAATAAGGTACGATGGCGAACTGGAATGCTATAAAAGTATGCTTACAATGATGGGGATGGGATCGCATGTAAACAAAAATTTCCCAAAAGCACAAGCTATAAAAGATGCTACAATGGCGTATTTTATATTGAAAAACTGGTCGCCAGGAAAACTATTGTTGCATTACGAAGGTGCATATCACTCAAATAATTTCGAAAGTATTTACTGGCATTTGAAACAACAAAATCCGAAACTTAAGATTGTTACGTTAACAACAGTTTCGCAAGCCGACGTTTCTAAATTAAGCGAAGAAAATACAGGTACAGCCGACTATACAATTTGTGTAGTTGAGGATATGACAAGTACACGATAATTGTTTAATTTCTGGTCTTGTGTTTTAGTTCTTATTTCTTGATTCAAATTAAAAAAAATGAAACAATTATCGGCATTAATTCTAATTACACTGCTATTTGGCAGTTTTGCTTTTGGCCAAAAGCAGAGTAAAGAGAGCAAAAAAGAGCAGGCAAAATATTCAGGCAAATACGAGAAATCGACCTTAAACGGTTCTGAACTTCCGGTAATGATGCCGTACAACCGGTGGATAAATCCTGCCGGTCAGCAAATTTATTTTGGTAATCACGAGTTAGAGAATCATGCACTCGATTGTTCCGTTTCTCCCGATGGGAAATGGGTGGCAGTTGAGGGGCGCTATTCAGTTGTTATCGTATCGGTTGCATCAAAAAAAATTGTCCATCAGTTTCCGCTAACAAACTACTTTGCGCAGGGAGGTGTTATGAACACGTTTTCGGGTATTATATGGCAAAAGTCGGATGCCGGGTACGAACTGTTTTGGAGTGCCGCAGCACGCGGCGGATTTGCGTACGTTGTTGAAGCAACATGGAACAGCAGCGAAATAGCAGTGAAAAAAGTTTTTATGTTTGCTGCCGAGAAACCGGCTCCATCGGCACTTCCCAACGAATTGGCTATCTCAACCGAAAAAGGAAAAACTTACCTGTACGTTGTTTTAAACGGAACAAATAAACTGTTAAAAACAGATATCGCGACCGGAGAAAATGTGTGGTCGGTAGCAACCGGAGTTGCACCTTACGGACTTACCATTGCAAATGGTAAACTTTATGTAACCAACTGGGCGGGCAGTGTGCCGTCGGCAGACGATAAAAATGTGGCAGGTGTACCGTGGGGCGCAGCAAAAGTTGACCCCAAAACCGGTGCAACACGCGAAGGAACCGTGTCGGTTTTTAATCCCGAAAATGGCAGCCTTATTTCTGAGATTTTAGTCGGACTTCATCCCAACGACATTGTATCAGATCACAACGGAAATTATGTTTATGTGGCAAATGCCAACAGCGATAATGTTTCGGTTATCGACACCAAAACCGATAAAGTTGTTGAACAAATTGAGGTGCGTGCCGGTGCCGAATTGCACTCGTTTATGGGCAGCTCGCCAAATGGTTTGGCACTCTCGGGCGATGGAACAGTTTTATATGTTGCCAACGGAATGGACAATGCAGTTGCTGTGGTTGAATTGGGGAAAAATGCTGCTGCAAACGGAGTAAGTGAGAAGAGTGTTGTAACCGGTTTTATACCAACCGGAGCGTATCCGGGCGCAGTTTGCAATGTAAACGACAAGGTGTTGTTTGTTGCAAACATTGAAGCCGAAGGGGCGCGGATTCCGTTTGTTGATAACAAAACCGGAGTAATTTCGTACAACTCGCACCACATGATGGCTTCGGTATCGATAATTCCGGTTCCCAACAATAAGCGGTTAAAAAAATATACCAAGCAAGTAGTAAAATCGAATATGCTTTTCAGAACCGATTTGGCCAACGAGTTACCGCGTAAAAATATTCAACCGGTACCGGTTCCCGCGCGAATTGGCGAACCCTCGGTTTTTAAACATGTGGTGTACATTATTAAAGAGAACAGAACGTACGATCAGGTTTTGGGCGATATGAAAAACGGCGACGGCGATGCATCGCTGTGTGTCTTTGGGCCAAGAGGTTACGCCCAATATTCATAAACTTAGTAACGAATTTTTGTTGCTCGATAATTTCTATGCTTCGGGGAAATGCTCTGCCGAAGGACATCAGTGGACAGATATGGGCATGGTTCCCGATTATATCGAAAAGAATGTGCGGGCGTGGTTCCGCAGTTATCCGCACGTTCAAACCGATGCACTTGCTTATACAACAACCGGTTTTATTTGGGACAATGCAAAGCGCCACGGAAAAAGTGTACGTATTTATGGCGAAGCATGTATCCCGGTTTTCGATAAAAGTTACACCTGGACATCGATTTACGAAGATTTTAAAAACGGCAAAAAATTTCAGTTTAAAAATAAAACAACCATTGCCCCGGTTCGAGAGATTCTCAGTGAGAACTATCCGGGTTACGACAGCCATAAAATTACCGATATTTTACGGGCAAAAGCGTTTATCGACGAGTTGAAAGCGTACGAAAACCGCGATGGCGACCAGTGGCCTGAGTTAATAATTATTACACTTCCTAACGACCACACTTCGGGAACTCGCCCCGGGTTTCCCACTCCACGGGCGGCGGTTGCCGACAACGATGTGGCACTTGGCCAAATTGTGGAGGCCATTTCGAAAAGCCGTTTCTGGAAAAATACGGCTGTGTTTATTACCGAAGACGATTCGCAGACTGGGTGGGATCATGTTTCGGCTTATCGTACTGTGGGCACAATTGTCAGTCCGTATTCGAAATTGAGAAAAACAGTTCACACCAATTATAATCAAGTGTCAATGTTTCGAACTATTGAGCAGATTTTGGGAATTCCACCGTTAAATATTTTAGATGCCACCGCCATGCCAATGTTCGACTGCTTTACCAACAATGCCGATATTGCTGCATTCGAGGGCGTTCCAAACCGCATTCCGTTAAACGAAATGAATAAAAATTTATCGAGTTTAAAAGGCGATGCGTTGTATTTTGCGAAACGCAGTTCCGAGCCACAATTCGAAAGAGTTGATGCCGGCGACGATGAGCTTTTCAATAAAATTATCTGGTTTGCCACAAAAGGAGACTTGCCGTATCCCGAGAAATTTAGCGGAAAAGACGACGATGATGACGACGATTAATTGTTTATGATTACTTTTTGTAGAAATTCATTTCGTCTAAATATTCCCATGCTTTTTGCGGAAGGAAATAGCGAACATCTTTCCCCTCCCGAATTGCATTTCTGATAAACGATGAGGAAATTTCCATTAATGGAACACCTTCGGCAATGGTAATATTATTAGTAATTTTTGCTTTCGAGCGGTCGAATCCGGGTCGCGGATAAACAATTATTCCGTAGTTCTCAATAATGGTTTCGTAATTTTTCCATTTATGAAAGTTTTCCAGATTATCGGAACCCATTAAAATGCTGAAA
>WGCT01000123.1 GCA_015493625.1 Draconibacterium sp.
CAATTTTTAGAACCCACCAACAGTTTGTTCTAAGCAATTTACCAGAGTGTGGTAAACTTTTTATCATTAGTTTTGTAATGTTAATACCAATACATATACCTATTGTAAAATTCAAATTTAAAACGAGTCAAATGAAATTAATTTTAAGTGCTTTTTTGCTGCTGAGTTCAATTGTACTTTCAGCCCAAACAACTTTAGATTTAAACAGTAAACTCCCCGAAGACCCAAATGTGAGTAAGGGAGTACTTGAGAATGGAATGACCTATTATGTGCGCTCGAACGGAACGCCGAAAAACCGTGCGGAACTATTTTTAATTGTACGTGCCGGTTCGGTAGACGAAGACGATGACCAACAAGGATTAGCGCATTTATGCGAACACATGTCGTTTAATGGAACAAAGAACTTTCCGAAACACGAATTAGTTACCTATTTCGAATCGATTGGGATGGATTTTGGAGCAGAGATTAACGCCTACACCAGTTTCGACGAAACCGTTTATACATTAACTGTCCCGCTCGACAAAAAGGAATACATCGATAAAGGGTTGCAGGTTTTATACGACTGGGCAAGCCAGGTTACCGACTCGGACGAAGAGATAAACAACGAACGTGGAGTAGTTCACGAAGAGTGGCGGATGGGGCGTGATGCAAACAACAGGATGCAACAAAAATGGTTACCTGTGTTTTTGCACGACTCGAAGTATGCTAACCGTTTGCCTATTGGTAAAATGGAGGTCGTTGACCATTGTAAACCCGAAGTATTACGCCGATACAGAAAAGATTGGTATCGCCCCGATTTACAGGCTATTGTTGTGGTTGGCGATTTCGATAAAGATAAAATGGTAGAGACCATTAAAACAAAATTTTCGGCCATTCCAAAAACTAAAAACCCGCGCGAGAAAAAATATTACGATATTCCCTATCATAAAGAGACACTGTACAGTATTGTTACCGATCCGGAAGCACAATATCCTGTCGCATTTGTTTTTTACAAGCATCCGTTAGAAATATCGAAAACACTGGGGGATTACCGCCAGTCGATTGTAGAGAATCTTTATAGCGGAATGATAAATAAACGTTTGGCAGAAAAAACGCAACAAGCCAATCCGCCTTTTTTAATGGGTATGTCGTCGAACTCGCCTCTGTTTGGCCCAACAAGTGTTTATCAATCGGTTGCAGTAACAAAAAACGGAGAGGTACTAAAAGGACTAAAAGCGGTATTGATTGAGAATGAGAGAGTTCGTAAGTTTGGATTTACCCAGACCGAGCTGGAACGCCAGAAAACAGCTGTTTTAAATTCGATGGAGAAATCGTATAAAGAGCGTAATAATCAGAAATCGATAAACTATGCCAACGAGTATAAACGTAACTTTTTAATGACCAAAGAACCTTTCCCGGGAATGGAAAAAGAGTACGAATATTATAAAGAATTTATACCCACAATTACAGTTGATGAGGTAAATAAATTGGCCGAAAAGTGGGTTACCGACGAAAACAGGGTGGTGGTGGTAACCGCTCCCGAAATTGAAGGGGTAAAAGTTCCAACAAAAGAGGATTTGGTTGCACTTTTAGATGAGGTGAAGAACGAAAAAATTGAACCTTACGAAGATGCTGTTGCAAATGTGCCACTTATTGAAGATGAGCCTTATGGAAGTAAAGTGGTAAAAGAAAAAGCACTTGAAAATGTCGATGCAGTTGAATGGACACTCGAAAACGGAGCAAAAATAGTTGTTAAACAGACCGATTTTAAAGACGACGAAATTTTGTTTAATGCGTGGAGCTTGGGAGGTACCTCGTTGTACGGTTTAAAAGATGTTGTGTCGGCCGGATTAACAACTGATTTGATTAACCAAAGTGGAGTTGCCGATTTTAATAAAATTACGCTCGATAAAATGCTTTCGGATAAAGTGTTTCAAGTGTCACCGTTTTTAAGTCAGTTGCGCGAAGGATTTAACGGCAGCTCGTCGGTAAAAGATGTGGAAACTTTGTTGCAAATGGTTTATCTCCATTTTACTTCTCCCCGTTTCGACGAAACAGGTTTTAAATCATTAATGTCGCAGTATGCAACAGTTCTCGAAAATAAATCGGCATCGCCAATGGCAGCATTTAAAGATACTTTAACTGTTGTTATGTCGAACTACAACAAACGTGTGCGGCCAATGACTGTTGAATTGTTAAAAGAGGCCGATTTTAATCGTATGAGTGAAATAGGAAAAGAGCGCTATAAAAATGCCGCCGATTTTGTATTCTTTTTTGTCGGAAACATCGATTTAAAAACATTTAAACCGCTGGTAGAGAAATATATCGGTGGAATTCCTTCTGCTTCGGAACGCGAAAAATGGGTGAATTTAAATATTCATAAACCCGAGGGAGTTGTTAACCGGATAGTGAAAAAAGGGAAAGAAGATAAAAGCATTCAATACATTGTTTTCCATGGCAATTTCGATTATACTTCGCAAAACAAAGTACAGTTAAATGCTATGAGCCGAATTTTAACCACGCGCCTGCTCGAGGTAATTCGTGAAGATAAAAGCAGCGTTTACTCAATTGGTGCCTACGACTCTTCTTCTAAATTTCCGGAAGCTGAATATACAGTTGCTATTACGTATGGAGCTGCCCCCGAAAAGTTGGAAGAATTAAAAAAGGCTGTATTTGAGGAGATTAAGAAGTTTGCTAAAAAGGGGCCGAGCAAGGAGGAGTTGGCAAAAGCGCAAAAGAAAATGTTACGCGAGCGTGAAACGCAAGTACGCGAAAACCGCTTTTGGTTGAATGTTTTAAGCAGTACTTATTACATTAAAGATGGCGATTTCTCGGAATTTGGAACATATGAGAAACTGGTAAATAATCTGACAGTTAAATCAACAAAAAAAGCATTTAATAAATATTTCGATTTTAAAAACTACATAAGTGTGGCTTTGGAGTCGGGTAAATAATTGAAATATAAAATAATAGACGAGGGCCGGAATTTTTAATATTCCGGCTCTTTTTTGTGAACCGCGAACAATTCTGCCGAAACAGAAAATCTAATCAAAAATTTTTAATTTAGGCTTTTTGTTTAAGAATATGAGATGAGCATGGTTTCTCAAACACAAAATAGAATATATAAATTATCGATGCCAGTTCTGTATTCCGGGAATTTTAGATTTGACATGTTTTTGTAGTACAAAAGTTTAATTGTAATTAAATGAAAATTTATTCGCCACTTTTTATCGTTATTCGCGTTGTTGCATACTCGTTGTTGATGTTTGGAATTGCCGAGGGAATTCTTTTTGATGCTGCCCACCCGATTGGAGACAGCTTTTTTAGCGAAAACACATTTACCGAAATTACGCAGGAGATTATTCTTTTTATTCTTTTTTTGTTCTATCTGTTTATTGGTTTCAAGTGGCGCGAAATACAACCTGTTGCAAATTTTGTTTCACTCTTTTTTCTGATGTCGTTTATTCGCGAATTCAACTTTTTAATCGAGGGGTGGATTTATCCTGTTCTTGTTGTTTTCGCAATAATTGTATGGCTTTTTATTCGCGATTATAAAAAAATTAAAGCGGCATCTATCTGCTTTTTCAGTACTCCTGCATCGGCATGGTTTTTATCCGGTTTTATTATTACATATATTTTTAGCCGCTTGCTGGGGCGTTCTAAATTTTGGAAATTAATGTATCACGACGAAAGTTACAGGCTTGCAAAAGCTGCTACCGAAGAGGGGATTGAACTGCTTGGCGATACATTAATGTTCATTGCAGCTGTTGAATTTTTTCTCTTTTATCGGTATAAAACCGCTGGCAATGATTAAGTTTATTGATGAAAACGGCGGTGCATTTTTTGTCTCCTGCCTATTTTACCCGCATAAACCGGAACATTTTAAGCATCCAGTTTGGTAGTGGGTGGTGTCCACGTTTTCGGAAATCGATGTACCAGCCAATTTTCTTTAGCAGTGGAATTTTATGTGTTTCCACAAACTCAATTAGCGTTCCTTCGGGCGCCTGAATGTAGGCAAAATTTCCGGCTGCTTCTCCCATGTCGAATGTATCCATTGCGTTTGCACTGTCAACGGTAAACGGAAATCCAGCATCTTTTACCTTAATCCGCATCTCATCCATTCCGTTAATATCGAAACAGAGGTGAATAAATCCGGGGTCGCCCCAAATACGTCCGGCATAAATATCTTTTGGTTCGCGGTTAAGCACTTGCACCAGTTCTATTACCGACTCGCCCAAGAACGGACTGAAGGCACCGTTTTTTGTGTCGGTATGTTTTAGTAATACACGGCGAAACTCTTTGTCGCCACCCGGAAGGGCTTTAAAATCGTCGAACGTTCCGGTTTTGTCGTAAACAATTTTATCGTATTGAAGCAGCTCCTGATAAACTTTTAAACTTTCGTCGATATTTTTTACGCCAATAACAGTACCTAAAATACCACCGGTTACCGATTTTTCATTTTTCTTAAAAACAGATTTATGGTTTTTTATCTCCCACATATTTCCATAAATATCTTTCATATAAAAATGGTCGTTTCCTGTGGGGTCTTTTTCAATTTCGCCCAATAAATTGAGTTTTGCTTCGGAAAACCTTTTGTAAGTCTGCGAAATATTATCCGATTTTAGTTTCCCGATATTTATTCCCAGGTCGCCCAATTGAATTTCAAACGGACAAGGTTGAGGCGTTTTTCCGGTGTGTTGCCAAATCTCAAAACCGCCTCCGCCTCGCATATTCAATGCCAACACTGCATGGCGGGCACGGGGTTTCCCTTCGGTGTGTGCCAGCATTAACTCTGCAATTGCTTTCTCTTCAAACATTTTAATATCCATGCCAAAATGTTGGCGATACCATTTCCATGCCTCTTTTACATTCTCAACTCCAACTCCAAGTTGCTGAATTCCGTTAATTTTTGCTGCCATAAAAGTTATTATCTTCTTGTTAAATTCTTGTTACAATGGTTTTACGCGCGACGACATATAATAAAAAAAACCTGGCCAAAAACGCCTTATGTGTACCATAATTGTCTCGCGTCCGCCAAATAAAATCTCTTTACGTTCGCGTTTTAATTTTTTACAAATAATTTTTGCTGATTGTTCTGCACTCATTCCGGTATCTTGACCTTTATCCATTTTCGAATGTGCTTTGCCCTCTTTATTTATGGCATTTACCGAAATATTGGTTTTTATACGACCCGGAATAATTATTGATACGCGCACATTATTATCTGCATTTTCGGCTCTTAAACTTTCAAAAAAACCATGAAGTGCATGTTTCGAGGCTGAATAAGACGAACGGTAGGGAAATCCAAATTTACCTACAATGCTTGATGTAACAGCAATTTGTCCGCCACCGTTTCTTATCATAGAGGGTAAAACTACTTTGGTAAGTGCAATGGTTCCGAAATAATTTACTTCAAATATTTTGCGGTCGACAAATAGTGGAGTTTCGCTAACAAACGAGCGCTGACTAATTCCTCCAAAATGGTAAAGACAATCAATTCGGGGGAATTCGTCAAGTACCTCTTTCCCGGCTGACTCAACCGATTTACTGTTGTTTAAATCGAAAGGAATAATTGTGGTTATACTGCCATTCTCTTCACAAAATTTTGCTACCTCAAGCAGTGCTTTTTCTTTTCTACCCGATAAAATTAAATGTGCTTTGTTTTTCGATATTTCCCGTGCAACAGCTTTCCCAATTCCTGATGAAGCTCCGGTTATCCAGATTGTTTTACCTGTAAAATCCATTCTTGTTAATTATTCAAAAATGCTAAGATAACAGATTATTTAAGCGTATAAAATTAATCATTTTTTATTTTATCATTACTCTGCTTTTTTTGAATGAAATATTTTATTCAGTTCAATCGATATAACTTTAGTTATCTACATCTCAGGTAATACATATTCGTAATGTTTACACAAAAAAGCCCGGATTTAGTTCTAAATCCGGGCTTTTAAAATTAACAAAACTCCATAATTCCGATTTTATATCGGGTACTCTAAGAGTCTGTTTTCTCTCCCCATATTTTATTTATGCAGCTTTTTTCCCCATAAATGTTTTGGTAAACAGGTCGATAAAAATGGTAATTCCACCAATTAACATTAACGAGTCGGGTAAAATTCTAAACCACATCCAACCCTGAACAATTTCGAGTGCTTCGCGTGTACGTGTGTAGTAGTACCCCATTTCGGCAGCAACTTTTGTCTGTTCCAGTCCAATCATTAGTGTTGGAAGGGCAAAAAGCAGAACCCCAATGGTTAACGACCAGAAACCTATTTTACTCCATTTGTCGTTCCAAACCCAACCGTTAGCCATTGCATTTGCGCGCGAAGTCATGTACAAGAATGCAATGGAAATGTATCCGAATGCACCCAAAAGAGCAACGTGCCCGTGAGGCATAATCAGGTAAGTACCATGCGAATAGTACGAAATGGTTGGCGTGTTAATAACCATACCAAAAAATCCGGCACCAATCCAGTTTAAAACTGCCGAGCCGGCAATGAACATAAATGGAGTACTAAATTGATTTATTTTACCTTCCTCTTTTTGTTCGCGTTGATTTTTCCAAGCCTCAACAATCATAAGAGCAAGTGGCAGAGGCTCGAGAGCCGAGAAAATTCCTCCAATTGCAATCCAGTATTCATCGAGTCCTTGCCAAAAATAGTGGTGACCCACACCCAGTGTTCCCGACATCATAATTAAGAAGAGTTCGAAGAACATCACTTTTTCGGCAGTTTTTTGCGAAATAAGTCCAAGCGAAACGGTCATAAATGCGATTACACCGGCGGCAAAAAGTTCAAATGTCAATTCAACCCAAAGGTGAATTACCCACCAGCGATAGTAGTCGTCGACCGTAAAGTTGGGCATAATTTTGTGTACCGGCATCATTCCGGCAATATACAGCGTTGCAATACCAAAAGCCGACCAGATAATTGTTCCGACCAGCGGATTGTTTGTGGCCGATTTTCGAATAAGCGTAATAATTAGTAAGAACCAGAAAACCAGTCCAACAACCAGTCCAATATCCCAAACGCGTCCTAAATTTAAGAGTTCGCGTCCTTCGTTTCCAAGCCAAAACCATGTGTCGCGTAAATGTCCGGTAGCACCTAAATACAAACCAATAATAGAGCCTACTGCAACCACAACCAAAGCCACCCATAGCACGTCAATCAGCCATGGGAATTTGTGGTCTTTGCCGGCAACCCACGGAGCAATTAAAAGTCCACCAACAAGCCAGCCTACAGCAACCCATAAAATTGCCAATTGTGTATGTATCGACCGAATGACGTTAAAAGGCAGAATGTGCTGAGAGAAAATAAAATCTTGTGTTGGGTCGGCATACAAGTGAGCAATGTATGCGCCTAAAAACATTTGCACAACAAATAAAAGTGCAACAATAGGAATGTATTTTAAAAGTTTTTTTTGCGATTTAAAAAGTTTATCGACTTTTAATGCCGGTGCCAAATCCTCTGTCCGGTCTTTTTTGAAAAGATATTCATACGATAAGAAGATAACCAAAATGGTTAATGTCCACAGCAGCAGAAATTCCCAAAGCGAAACAATGTGGTTGTTAAACCCTGTGTCTTGGTCAACCAGTGGCTCTTTGGGCCAATTGTTCGACCAACTGCGCTCTTCGCCAACTTTCCCTTCGGTACCGGGGCGTAACGAAGAGGCTACCATTTGTGACCAATCGACAAAGGCAGCAATTTTTACAGCCTCTTCTTTTTTTATTACTCCTCCTGCAAAACCTCTTTCCGGATCGCCTTCAACCAACATTTTTACTAATTTTTTTACGTTGTTGTGGTAGGCTGCCGCCGATGCATCGGTGTAAGTAACTCCCGCTTCGAGTAGTTTTGTTTGTTGATGAAAATCTTGTTTTACACGCTCTTTAACGGCGCCTTTTTCAATCTTATTCAACTCTTTTGCACTTTTCCCATACATCTCTTTGCCGTAGAAATCGTATAAATACTCAGCCCGATGATGGAAAAATTCAGTTGTGAAATCGGGTCCCATATAAGCACCCATTCCCAGTAACGTTCCCCAGTCCATGAGGTCAAATTCTTGAAAATAACCTTTCCCTTCAACAACATCGTTGTAGGTGTAAAGTACCTCGCCCGAAACCGATTTTACCTCTTTGGCAATTGGCGGAACCTCCTTTTGAAGGTTGGCTGTGAAATAAATTAAAATAGCTACCATAAAGATAGCAATGAACCAAAAACTCGTATAG
>WGCT01000124.1 GCA_015493625.1 Draconibacterium sp.
CAATAAAATATATAATATGGGTGAATTAAGACTAATGAAAGGAAACGAGGTGCTGGCCGAAGCTGCAATTCGTTGCGGATGCGACGGCTATTTTGGTTATCCCATCACACCTCAGTCTGAAGTTATGGAGACACTGATGCAACGGCAGCCATGGAACGAAACCGGAATGGTAGTGCTGCAAGCCGAAAGCGAAGTGGCTTCAATAAATATGGTTTATGGAGCAGCGGCGGCCGGGAAAAAGGCAATGACATCATCGTCGAGCCCGGGAATTAGTTTAATGACCGAAGGCATCTCGTATATTGCAGGCGCAGAATTACCCTGTTTAATCATAAATGTTCAACGTGGCGGCCCGGGGCTGGGAACTATTCAGCCCTCGCAAGCCGACTATTTTCAAGCGGTAAAAGGTGGTGGCCACGGCGACTACAAACTGCTTGTTTTAGCACCTGCATCGGTACAAGAGATGAACGACTTTGTTGATTTAGCTTTTGAACTAGCATTTAAATACCGAAATCCTACAATGATTTTAACCGATGGTGCGTTGGGGCAAATGATGGAAAAAGTAGAACTTTCCGAATTTAAACCCCGGTGGACAAAAGAGGAGATTCACGAAAAATGGGGAGGCTGGGCAACTACCGGAAAACCGGCATCGCGGAAAAAAAATATAATTACCTCACTCGAACTCGACTCCGATATTATGGAAGCGAACAACAGACGTTTTCAGGCAAAATATAAACAAATGGAGCAAGAGGAAGTGCGATACGAATTAATTGAGTGCGACGACGCCGATTACATTCTAGTTGCTTTTGGAACCTCTTCGCGAATCTGTCAGAAATCGGTAGAAATTGCACGTGCACAAGGGTTAAAAGTTGGGCTGCTTCGCCCCATTACACTCTTCCCGTTCCCGAAAAAAATAGTTGGTGAACTGGCTGCTAAAACAAAAGGATTTTTATCGGTAGAGATGAATGCCGGACAGATGGTTGAAGATATTAAACTTGCCATTTACGACGCAGGACACAATGTTCCGGTTGAATATTTTGGACGAATGGGAGGAATAATTCCAACTCCCGGCGAAGTGGTTGATTCTCTTAAAAACAAATTTCATAAAGAGTAAATTATGGATTTAAAAGAACTTATTAAACCGGAAAATCTGGTTTACAAAAAAACAGAATTACTGAACGACGACTCGATGCACTACTGCCCGGGTTGTTCGCATGGTGTAGTTCATAAAATTCTGGCAGAACTTATTGCCGAAATGGGTATTCAGGAAAAAACAGTTGGCGTAGCACCGGTAGGCTGTGCAGTTTTCGCCTATAAATATATCGATATCGACTGGCAAGAGGCTGCACACGGGAGAGCTCCCGCAGTAGCCACCGGATTAATCCGGTTAATGCCCGATAATTTTATATTTACCTATCAGGGCGATGGCGATTTAGCGTCAATAGGAGCAGCCGAAATTCTTCACGCTTGCAACAGAGGCGAAAACATTCTTGTTATTTTTATTAATAACGGAACCTACGGAATGACCGGCGGACAAATGGCACCAACCACATTAAACGGAATGGTTACCTCGACAACGCCAAACGGCCGTAATATCGATTTAAACGGATACCCGTTAAAAATAACAGAACTTATCGCCCAACTTCCGGGAACCTCGTACGTTACACGCCAAACAGTACATACGCCGGGAGCAGTACGAAAATGTAAACGCTCATTAAAGAAAGCCATTGAGTATGTTCTCGATAAAAAAGGAACTTCGTTTGTTGAAGTAGTTTCTACTTGTAACTCGGGTTGGAAAATGACTCCGGTTGCTGCAAACAATTGGATGGAAGAAAATATGGTTCCTTACTACCCGCTCGGCGACTTAAAAGACAGTAAAAAAGGAGAAATCGTTTCGGAAAATTAAAAGAGAAAATTATGACTGAAGAGATGATAATTGCAGGTTTTGGAGGACAAGGAGTACTTTCTATGGGAAAAATACTTGCCTACTCGGGAATTATGGAAGACAAAGAAGTAACATGGTTTCCATCGTACGGCCCCGAAATGCGGGGTGGCACAGCCAATGTTACAGTAATAATCAGCGACAACCGGATTAGTTCGCCAATTCTTCACGAATTCGATACCGCCATTATTTTAAACCAGCAAAGTTTAAACAAATTCGAAAAAATGGTAAAACCGGGTGGAGTACTTCTTTACGACCCAAACGGAATTTCGAATCCCCCAACACGAACCGACATCAATATTTATAAAGTTGAGGGTACAAAAACTGCTGTTGAAATGGGTAATCCGCGAGTTTTTAATATGATTGTTTTTGGCAGTTACCTGAAAGTCCGTCCAATTTTATCGTTAGACAATGTTGAAAAAGGATTGCAAAAATCGCTACCCGAACGTTATCACCGCCTCATTCCTCTAAATTTGGAAGCGATAAAAAAAGGTGAAGAAATTGTTGAAAGTATTCAGACTGTTTAATACAGCTCGTTTTCGAAAAAATAAAAAGGAGTCTCAGTTGATTGTGACTCCTTTTTATTTTTATTTCCTTTTACTTAAAACATCTCTTTCGTACTGTTGAATTTCGGCAATGTAATCGGCGCCAACCGGCACATCTTCTTTTAAACAATAGTAATCCCACACCGCACCAAATGGCATCGTTTTCAACTCTTCCAGCGTTGCCAGTCGTTCGAAATACTTTTCATCTTCCTCTAACTCAACCAGTATTTTTGTTGGTTCGAGCAAGGCAATTAAAAATGCTTTTTGTGTTGCACGTGTTCCGGTTACATACGCTCCAATCCGGTTTATAGAAGCATCGAAAAAATCGAGACCAATGTTTACCCGGCTAAAAAAGTTGTTTCTTACAATTTCAGAAGCAATTAACTGAACATCTTCGTTTAAGGTAACCACATGGTCTGAGTCCCAGCGAATAGGACGCGTAACATGCAGCAATATTTCGTCTAAAAATTGCAAAACCGACGAAATTTTATCGCCCACCTGCTCGGTCGGGTGAAAATGACCATTATCTAAACAGATGAGTTTATTATTTTTAATGGCATATCCCAAATAAAAATCGTGCGATCCAACTGTCATCGACTCCACTCCTATTCCAAACAGTTTGCTTTCAACTGCATCTTTCATGTGCTCTTTCGGATAATCTGTTTCCATCGCTTCGTCTAACGATTTCTTCAGTTGCAAACGATACCCGTTTCTGTCAATGGGAGTATCTTTCATTCCGTCGGGAATCCATGTATTGTGAACGCACGGCGTTCCGAGCTGCTTCCCTATCTCGGCAGAAATTGCCCGGCAACGTTTCAGGTGTTCGACCCAAAATTTACGGTTCTCTTCGTTTTTACTCGATAGCGTAAAACCATCGGCAGCACGGGGATGCGAAAAACACGATGCATTAAAATCCATCCCAATATCCTGCTTTTTACACCAATCGATCCAACTCTGAAAATGCTTTGGTTCAATTTGGTCGCGGTCCACTTTCTCACCCTGAAAATCGCCATAAAGAGCATGTAAATTTAGCCGCTGTTTTCCCGGCAGCAGTGCCAGTACTTTTTCTAAGTCGGCTTTTACTTCGGCAATGGTTCTCGCTTTCCCCGGGTAATTTCCGGTAGCCTGGATTCCACCTCCCGACAATTCTGCATCGGGAGTTTCGAACCCACCCACATCGTCGGTTTGCCAACAATGCAACGAAATATTTACCTCTTTCATTTTTTCAATAGCCGCATCAACATCAACACCAATTTCAGCATAACGCTCTTTTGCTCTGTTAAAAGCCTCTTTTATCAATTCTCTCTTCATTTTATTTTTATTTATTAATATCCTTTATAATCCGACTGCATAACATTTAATGGATTGGCAAGCCACACCCGGTATCTCGAGTTGCTATCCCAGGTATTTCCGGCCGAGCCAAAGTCGCAAAAATGAATTTGCGAAACCGAATTTCCGGTCGATTCAATTCCAGTACCCAGTTTTAATGGAGCCGTAAACGACAACCAAACTCCCTCCGGTTTCTTATCGGATATTTTAATTTCTACTTTCCCGTTTTTTTGTTGAATGGCAACGGCTTCATCAACAAATCCATCGTTAAAACGCGAGTCGCGGGCTAAAACAATAGGGCCACGTAAAATTGCGGAACAGTTATTCAACTTAACAACGCGTCCTCGCATATCAAGATTTATTTCAATCTTATCTCCTTTTTTCCATTTCCGGTCAATTTTCAAATAGCTTCCCTCTTTTATTCCCGAAAATTTTTCTCCATTAACCAAAAGCAACGTATTTTCGCTCCACTCCGGAATTCGAAGTGCAAGCATAAAATCCTCCGCTTTTTCAGGCGAAACAACAATCGTAATTTTACCTCCCTCAGGGTAAGTTGTACGCTGTTCAATTTTAATATTGTTATCAGAATTTAATCTAAAAGTGGCAGTTAAATCTGAATACAAATTAACATAAACCCCATTAGCAGAAGTCATTACTGCATATCGGGGAATCATCACAAAACCACGCGGGCCATTGGCAACACAGCAATTAATATCCATACCGCACTGACGGTTGTGATCGCCACGGTGACCTTCGAGCGGGCTGTACATTTCGATGTGTGCCCCACCAAACTGCGTTGAAGCCATTAAGGCATTGTAATAGGCAGTTTCTATATTGTTTGCATAAAACGAGTTGGCGGTAAGTACAAGCAAATCGTAATTAAGTTTTAACCAGGTTGTTATCACGCATGTTTCCATTGTATGATAAGTGGGGCGTGTTTGCAGTTTTTTTCCATGGTACCAACATTCGAACGAGGTTCCCGAGCCGGCAACATTAATCTCTTGGTCAACAATATCCTGAACGGTCATCTCCACCGCTTTTAAATAGTCGCTGTTTCCGGTAACTTTATAAAGCTCGAGAAGTCCATCGTAGCACGACATCATTTCGTAGGCTTTTTGTCCGTTTTCGGGTGAAAACCATACGTCGGGATGCGGAAACCTGTCGGCAACATGAATGCCTGCCAGTGCTTTTGAAATGAGTTGCGGACCATCGGGAGTTTCCCATTCGGCAACAATATATTTTGCAAAATCGAGGTACTTTGCATCGCCTGTTTTGTTATAAAGAATCACAATCGGCTCGAGCACCGAGCTGCTTGCCATACCATGATAATTGCCGGTTTCAGTAATTTTTGTTTTCCCTTTACCAACCTGCGAAAGTAGATAATCGGCCGATTTGCGTGCAGCTTCCAATACACTGTTGTCGTTTGTAATGTCGTGATACCGCAACAATCCGAGCAACACATATTTCCTGCCCCAAATATCCCAGTTGGTAAGCTGGTTTTCAGGAGCATAGTTCCCGATATATCCGTTGGGAAGTTGCGTTTCGAGAATGCTTTTTACCGACTTGCTCATGTGTTTCATCAGCTCATTGTCGTGTGTATATTCCCAGGCAGCCACTGCACCCAGCATCCACTTTCCCCAAAATTCCATCTGCCACAAATGGGTTTCGTTTTTATGTCTGAACGGCTCAACCAATTCATCGTAATCTTGCGCAAGTACACGGTTTTTTATTAAAAGATTGGTTTGCTCCCCAACATGCCCTTCCAATTTTAGTTGATTTTGCGGAATAGTCTGTAATTGCCATGAGACTGTTTGAGCATCAACAATTGCAGTAGCAAAACAGATGAAAAACATAAAAGCTGTTGCATTAAAAATCTTCATAATAAACTCATTTAAATTAAAATATTTACCAAATTTCTTATTCTATATAGCACCAAGTGTTAAACAGCGAATTTTCATCCCAGGTATTACCTGCTGAAGAGAAGTCGCAGAAACGCAAGGTCTGTTTATCCCCAATACTAAGTTCGTACAATTTCCACATCGAGCCGGGAGGTTTTATAGCTTTAATCGAAACCACATCTTTGTTTGTCGGTTTGGTCACCGAGGAAAAAATATTACTTTTTGTAATACGAATATCGCGAGATAGCGCAAGTGGACCATAAAAAAAAGTTATTGCTTTTTGTTGGCGCAATGCGTCCGTTTTATTCAGAACAAATGAATTACCATACCTTTTATTTAGTACTCGATTGGTTGATGCTGAATATTTTATATTCGCCCAAACATTATTATAAAAGTCGATATTATGAAATTGTGAGTCGAAGAGTGTGGGATTAAATGTCTCCCATCGAGGTTGAATATCAAAAGAGACTTCAATCTCATCTCCACTTTTCCACTCTCGGCCAATATTCATGTAATTGTTTTCTATTTTCCCGGAGATTTGTTCACCATTAATTCTTATTGTTGTTTCGTTACTCCATAATGGCATTCGAATTTTCAAATAAAAATAAACAGGATTATTAGATGATACTGTTATTTTAACTTTTGAATCGTCGAGAAAATCACCAGTAGTTTTAAAAATAACTTTTTCGTTATTAACATTAATAAATCCCTCTCCTGCATTAAACAACGACAGGTATATTTCATTTTCATTTTTTTTCATCAATACAATTCTAGCTGCCTGAAACAACCCCCGAGGCAAATTATCAGTACAACATTGATGATGCATTAAAAAATGATTGGTTGCAGGCACATGAATATGCGAAGTTCTTAGTCGACGCAGTCCCCAATCCCCATCTTTGTTAAAAGCGCACAAAAGTGAATTGTACAACGACCGTTCTGTCTCTTCAATGTATTTATTGTCGCCGGTAAGTGAAAAGAGTTGGTACGAAAGCCGGTTCCAGTAAACAACATCGCAAATTTCCGAAACAGTATTTATTAAGCCTGCCGAGCCAACAAGTTTGTCGTTAAAACTTACGCTGCCAACGGGAGTACGCTCGTATTTTACAAGAGCTTTATGAATGTTTTTGGCGGCGGTAAAATAGTTTTTGTTTCCGGTTACTTTGTATAATTCGGCAAGTCCTTCAACACAGGAAGTAAACTCATATCCTTTTGCCCATTTATACGAATCGACTTTTGAGAACCAGGTATTAACAGGATTCCCATTTAATCCTTTTGTTAAAATATCAGGCAATCCTTCGGGGTGTTCCGACCACTGTTTTACAATGTATTTTGCATATTCAAGATATTTCTCTTCACCTGTTGCAATATAAAGTTTTACAATGGGATAGAGAATTGATGTGCTTGGCATTCCATAAAAATTACCCGTTTCGATTATATTAACTTTACCGGGGCCAACCTCCGAAATAAGATGGTCGGTAAACTTAACAGCGGCATTTAAAATTTCTTTATCATTTAATAAATTGTATGCTTCAAGGAGACCCCACAGAGTATATTTCTGCGACCACACATTCCAATTATCACCAACTACAAATTCGGAATGTTTATACGTACCCAGATATCCATTTTCATCCTGATACTGCAAAAGTCCTTTTACTGCTAAAGCAATCCGACTCTTCAATTCTTCCGAATGGTAATATTTTGCCGCAGCAATGGCCGAAAGAATATATTTCCCCCAAAACTCTCCACGCCACTGTCCATTATTGGGATAGTTTTTATCATCCTCCTTCAGTTTAAAGGCTTCCTCAGTTTCAGGATATATAGCATCCCAGCTTTTTTTATCAAGGATTCTGTGAAATGCAATTGTATCGATATAATTACCCAAATGCCCACCAAAATTCCACTCTCCGGGCTGAATACTTTTTACGAGAATGACAGATTTTCTATTTCCCCAACATCCCGAAAATAATAATACAAAAAATAGTATCATTATTTTTAATAGCATACCCGAGAAAACAAAAGATTTTATTCTCCTTCTAAACTTCATCTGGCTATATTTAACGGAAATATCGATATCACTGTATTTTATAATTTATTACAACGGCTATTCATACTTTTTCGCAAGTTCCTCGAACCTCTTCTTTAATTTCTCTTTTGTGTTTGCGTATTTCTTATCTTCCGCCAAATTGTCTTTCTCTTTCGGATCGACACCGGTGTGGTACATCCACTCGTATCCGGGCTGGCGATCGATAAAGCGTACATATTTCCAATCTTTAGTTACAATACCTTCAGAACGTGGCAGAGTTTTATATTTAAATGGATGTTCAAATAAAAAATCGTTACGCCAGTCACTCTTTTTCTTATACAGAACCTCTCTAATATTTTCTCCTTGCATTGTCTTTGGAATTTGTATTCCGGCATAATTCAGGATTGTTGGCGCAATATCAATATTCAAGACCATCTCGGTGTTCGTTAATCCTTTCTGTTCGTCTGGCACTCGCGGGTCGTAAATAATAAGAGGTACGCGAATCGACTCTTCGTAAATGTACCATTTGCCTGCCATTCCATGTTCGGCGAGATAAAAACCGTTGTCGCCCATTAAAATAATTATTGTATTCTTCTCTTGTCCGTTCTTTTTTAACCACTCCCTAATTCGTTTTATCTGAACATTTACACCGTAAATTAACCGGTAATAACCTTTTAACGATTTTTGATATTTTTCCGGAGTATCAAACCGAATGTGCCAACGAATGCGTGCTTCGTTATTATTCCTGAAAAAAGGAGGAAACTCATTCCAGTACAAAGAGTCTCCTGTTTCGGGGTAAGGGAAAATATAATTTTTGTATAAATCGACATAAGTTGAATCGAACAAAAACTGATCTTCACTCCCATCCTGACAGTGCGGGGCCTTAAAACTGAGTGAGAGGCAAAATGGTTGTTCCTTTGATGTTCCTTTTAAAAACTCAACCGCTCTATTGCCCAGCAACTTTGTTAAGTGCAGTGGATTTCCTGCACTATCGGTATGCCAGTAATACCCCTGTCCTTTAAAACATCCCCAATAATCATATTTGTCTTTTGGAAAATCTTTCTCTAATCCAACTCCATATTTCCCGATAAACCCAATTCTATATCCTGCTTTTTTTAACAACATTGGATAAGTATATTGATAAGCACTATCGGAAAAATGAGTTGAAAAATTATCAATTTTATGTCTTCGTGCATATTGGCCACTTAAAATACTTGCCCGGCTTATTGCACAAATAGGAGTTGTTACAAAAGCTTGAGTAAATTTAACTCCCTCCTCGGCAAGTTTGTCCATTTCGGGTGTTAAGATATCTTTATTCCCCATACATCCCATAGCATCCCAACGCTGGTCGTCGGTAAGAATAAAGATAATATTTGGACGTACTTCCTCTTTTCTTTTGCAGCCGTTAAACAATATGATAATTACTACAAATCCCATTAATACATTTCGTAAATTATTCAGCATTTCTCTCTTTTTTAAAATGAACTTCCTTTTTCAATACTTCGTTAAATTTTTGTTTCTCGCAAAGTCGCAAAGGTCTGATTTTTAACAAATTACGACAATCACTTTATGTCTTGTAATTC
>WGCT01000125.1 GCA_015493625.1 Draconibacterium sp.
AGTAAAAACACATTAAGTAATTAACAATCAATTGTTTAATAACTCAGTCTCGTGTTTTCCCGAAAAGCTAATCAGTTTGAGTATATTATAATAATGTTGCAGAAATATCCTTTGCCGCTCAATGCTAAATCGGAGTAAGAATATCCTTCGCCGTCCCTTTTAAGGGACGGACACAGATTGAAGTTGTTCTGCTAAATTTTTTTTATTCCAATTCCGGGAAGGTTGTTTAATGTAATTTTGCCGTCAATAACTTTCATTCCGGTGTATGGGTCGTTCGAAATCAGCAGGTTTCCATCCAAATCGGCCCAGTCGGTTTTTGGCGAGAGTTGTGCTGCTGCCGACACGGCACACGAAGTTTCGGTCATGCAGCCAATCATTACTTTCATGTTGTTGGCATGGGCAAGATTTATCATTTTATGAGCTTCGCGCAGTCCGGTGCATTTCATCAGTTTTACATTTATACCCGAATAAACGCCAACTGTTGATTGTACATCGGTGAGTCGTTGCAGTGCTTCGTCGGCAATAATGGGCAATGGCGCGTTTTGAGTTAGCCAGGCGGTTTCGTCAATCATTGTTTTTGGCATGGGTTGTTCAACAAAAACAACTCCTTTATCTTTTAACCAGAACACCATATCGAGTGCCTGCTTTTTGTCTTTCCACCCTTGGTTTATATCTACACAAAGCGGCACATCGGTTACCGAGCGGATGGTTTCAATCATCTCTTTGTCGTTGTCGCGCCCCAGTTTTACTTTTAAAATTTTGAATCCGGCAGCCTCTTTTACCTTTTCAATTACCTCTTTTTTTTGAGCTATACCAATAGTAAACGAGGTATTTGGCGTCTCTTCGGCCGAATATCCCCATATTTTATGCCATGGCTGGTTCATTATTTTTCCGGTTAAATCGTGCAGAGCTATGTCAATCGATGCTTTTGCTGCTGCATTTTTAGGAGCTGTGCTATCGACATATCCCAGAATTTCGTCCATTCTGAACGGGTCGGTAAATTGACTTAAATCGAGGTTCGATAAAAACTTCGTGGCTGTTTTGTGCGACTCACCCAAATAGGGCGGCATCGATGCTTCTCCATATCCAGTAAATCCGTCGTATTCAATTTTTACCAGCATTACCGGCGTGGTGCTACGCGAACTGGTTGCCAGTGTAAAAACGTGTTTCAGCTGCAAACTGTAAGGCTCAAAACTTAGTTTTAATCCCTGTTTTGGTAAACTTCCTCTTTTCATATTCGATTTGCTTATTTGCGGTAAAACCATTCCTCCCAAAGTGAAGATGGTTGTGTTTCGTATAAAACTTCTTCTGTTTGTACCCATTTTTTATGATGTTTCTTAGTCTAAATTACTATCGATTTTAATTAATACCAAGGGTGATTTTTAAGTTGTAAAACTCCAAAAGCATCGGCAGAGCCCACCACTCTTTTTGCTCGTAAAAAACTGTTTTTTCTATATTCCGAGAAATCTTTGCTTTTAGGGTCGAAACTGTTCCGTTTCATCCTGCCGGCTTCGTTTATATACTCGGTTTTGCCTAACGAAAGTGCAACGTGGGTAATTTTTTCGGCAGAATTTGCTGTTGCTGCTTTCCCGAAAAAGAGTAGGTCGCCGGTAACTACGTTATCGAAATTTGTTTTTGTATCAACCGGGTCGCCATAGCGTGCCTGTTGTGTTGCGTCGCGCGGAAGAATCAATCCGTTCATAAAAAAGAGTGTTTTTACAAAACCGCTGCAATCCATTGCTCTGGCCGATGTTCCTCCCCATAAATAGGGACGCCCGATCATTTGTAAAGCCATCTGTTTCATGGCGGTTGTGTCGGGGATTGTGTTGGTTTTAAATGTTTTAAAATCGACCCAGTTTTTTATTGGAGAAAAACCTGTTCTGCCATCGGGAAAACGCACCTGAATTGCAAAGTTATTTTGTCCGGTTTTTTCGAGAATATCGCCCATTGTAACATCCGATACCGGCAATTTAAAACTGTTTGTTTTATAAACAAATCCGTTGTTCCCTTTAAATATTACCCGTTTCGAGAGTTTCCACCCAACAAATTCTTTTTGTGTGATGGGGGAAATGCCCGCACCATCGACCCACGAAATATATTTATCGGGGGTTCGAATTTTAAACCAACTTCCTTTAACCTTTAATATTTTTACCGGAGTACCCAAAAGTGCCTGAGTAATTAATTCGGACGAGTGGCGCGGTTCGGCCCGCAAATTTGCTACCGATAAATTAATTAACCCAAAAATGTGGTCGCCAACTGTCGAGTCGGGTAAAATGGTTATTCTATCGGTTGGATTTAACGATTTTAAGTTTGTTAACAGGTCGTTTTTTAGTTTTCGGTCGTCTGTCTCGCCCGTTAAAATAAGATTCCCTTTTTTATAAACGGCTTCAATTTCGAAAACCATTTCGCTTTTGTCAATCGCTTTTTCCTGTTCGAATTTTTGAATAATCTCGGATGCTTGCTTTCGGTTATTAACATGGCACGAATACAAAATGAGGGGTAGAATTAGAATGAGCCAATATTTTTTTTCCATAATTTATCTTATTGATGAATAAGCAAAGATATAGAAAGATTGTGGTATTTTTGTGAAAAATAATTTATGGATTCAACTTCTGATATTCCTGTACTTTTTCGAGATGAACAGATTATTGTGGTGAATAAGCCTGTTGATTTGCCTGTGCATAAAAACGATTTTATGCCGCACGATGCACCATACTTAACCAAATTAATAGGCGATTTAACCGGTAAATGGATTTACAATGTACACCGGCTCGATTCGAAAACATCGGGAGTTATTGTGTTGGCTTTTTCGAGTGAGGCAGCTCATAATTTAACTCTTCAGTTTGAACGAAAAGAGGTGCAGAAAACCTACGTTGCTATTGTTCAGGGAAATCCCGGAGAGGGAACATTTTCGGGGAAAGTAGTGGTAAAGAAAAAGTCGAAGTTTAAAAAACCGGCGGTTACACATTTTAAAACCGTAAAAACCGTACACACCAATATTTCATATAAAGAGAAAGAGAATGTCGATTTAAGTTTGGTGGAGATTCATCCTGAAACAGGGCGTTGGCATCAGTTGCGGCAGCATTTTGCTAAAAACCGGTTCGATATTCTTGGCGACTCGCACCACGGCGATTTTACGTTAAACAAAATTATAACCGAAAAAATAGGAGTAAAAAGGCTTTTTCTGCACGCTGTTAAACTAGAGTTTTTTCATCCCGAAACAAAAGAGAAAATGAGTTTTGATGCTCCTGTGCCAGATGATTTTGGACGGGTTCTTCATTTTTTTGAGTGAAAATAATGATTGGGAGCTAAAAATGATTGTTCCTATTTTATATCTTTGCGTTTCTGTAAATTGAATAGTCGATTATTTAATAGATTATTATTTTAAAATCGAAATAAACTTATAATTATGGCAATAGTTAAACCATTTAAAGGAGTTCGTCCTCCCCGGCAGATTGTTGAGAATCTCGCTTGTTTACCATACGATGTAATGAATTCGGAAGAGGCAGCAAAAATGGCCAAGGGGAAACCCGAATCGTTACTGCGAATAACAAAAGCCGAAATTGAATGTCAGGCAGTTGATGATATTCATTCGGAAACCGTTTACAATAAAGCAGTAGAAAATTTTAACCTTTTTCAGGAAAAAGGGTGGCTGGTTCAGGATACCGAGGCTAAGTATTATATTTATGCACAAACCATGAACGGACGCACACAATATGGTATTGTTGGTGCGGCTGCATGTGCCGATTACGAAAATGGGATTATTAAAAAGCACGAATTAACCCGTCCGGAGAAAGAGGAAGACAGAATGGTTTTAACCCGCTATTTAAATGCCAATATAGAACCGGTATTTTTTGCATACAAGGCAGTTGCAGAAATAGATGAAATTGTTGAGGATATTGTAACCAATAACAAAGCGGACTACGATTTTACTGCCGAAGATGGGTTTGGGCACCACTTTTGGGCCATTAACAGTGCCGAAACAAATAGCAGAATTGAACAACTTTTTTCTGAAAAAGTTCCGTTTACTTATGTTGCCGACGGGCACCACCGCACGGCAGCAGCAGCACGTATAGGTGCCGAAAAAACAGCGCAAAATCCAAATCACACAGGCAACGAAGAATATAACTACTTTATGGCTGTTCATTTTCCCGATAATCAGTTGCAAATTATCGATTATAACCGAACGGTTACCGATTTAAATGGTTTGTCGGACGTTGATTTCCTTGCCGAACTTTCGAAAGGTTTCGATGTGGAAAATATGGGAACCGATGTTTATAAACCCGGAAAACTACACGAATTCAGTCTCTATCTTTCGGGAAACTGGTATAAACTAACAGCCAAAGAGGAAACATTTGACGACACCGACCCGATTGGCGTTTTAGATGTAACCATTCTTTCGAATCAGGTTTTAAGTCCGATTCTCGATATTAAAGATTTACGAACTTCGAAACGAATTGATTTTATTGGAGGAATACGTGGTTTGGACGAACTGAAAAGACGAGTTGACAGTGGAGATATGAAAGCGGCTTTTGCCCTTTTCCCGGTTTCGATGCAGCAGTTAATAAATATTGCCGACAGTGGAAATATTATGCCACCAAAAACAACTTGGTTCGAGCCTAAATTACGCTCCGGACTGGTAATTCACAAGTTAGATTAACCAATTTCAAGATTGATATATAATTCCCGGAGATTTTTTCTTCGGGATTTTTTTTTGCTTTATCGAAAAACAAAACAGACCGGGTGTATTATTTTTTTTAACTTCATCGTGAAAAAAAAGGAAGTATGGATTTAGAGAATATTTCGCTGACACAGATTTATAAACGGAAGAAAACCGACCGTGATATTTTTCAGGAGTTGATGCCGACAAAAGTTAAGGAAGTTTTACTGGTGGCAACACTTTACGACTCGTATTCAATTGTTCGTGAAGGGCAATTTAGTGATAAAATTTTTGGAGAATATTTGCAACTGAATTTGTATGCTGCGCCGCGGTTTACCAGTGTGAACTCGTGTGAAGATGCCCTTCTGACCCTGAAACACAAAGATTTTGATATGGTAATTGTTATGGCCGGTGTCGATAAAGTTACACCGGTAAAAACTGCAAAAAAAATCCGCTTTTTAAGGCCGAAAGTTCCTCTTTTGCTTTTGGTGAATAACAATGCCGACTTGCGATATTTCCAGTACGAAGTGCAAAAACTGGATTTTATCGACCGAATCTTTGTTTTTAATGGTAACTCGAATGTATTTCTTGCAATGATAAAATACATTGAGGATAAGAAAAACGTAGCACGCGATACCCAAAACGGAAATGTACGCATTATTCTTTTGGTTGAAGACAGTATTCAATACTATTCGAGGTATTTACCAATGCTTTTTTCTACCATTATGATGCAGACCCAAATATTGGTAAAAGAGGATGCAAAAGACGAATTGCATAAAATATTGCGAATGCGCGCACGGCCCAAAGTGCTGTTGGTGAGTAACTACGAAGATGCTGTTCGGATTCTAAACAGTTATCCAAAATATATTTTAAGTGTAATTTCGGATGTAAGTTTTGAACGAAATGGCATTGAAGACGACGATGCTGGAATTGAACTTTTAAAATATGCACAACAGAAGCTTAAATACCCTGTTCCGCTGCTGTTGCAATCGCACGACATTGCAAATGCAGAGCGGGCAAAAACGGTAAATGCCGATTTTATCAATAAAAACTCGGAAAGTTTATCGATGGATATTTTAAACTTTCTGTATCGCCGTTTGGGGTTTGGTAACTTCGTTTTTAAAGGAATGGACGGGAAACCGCTGGGCGAGGCCGACAACATCGAAAAGTTTCAGGAAATGCTGAAAACAATACCGACTGAAGCACTGGTTTACCACGGCACACGAAACTCGTTTTCGACTTGGTTAATGGCACGTGGCGAAATAAATATGGCAGAACGACTGCGTCCGGTAAAATTCGACGATTTCGATTCTCCCGAGAAGCTAAGACAATTTTGCCTCACTGTTTTTAAGAAAGTTCGAGCCGAAAAACGAAAAGGAACAATTGTAAATTTCGAACCTGAATATGTTAACTCGAACCGTTTTATTGTGCGACTGGCAAAAGGTTCGCTGGGCGGAAAAGGGCGTGGAATTGCATTTATCTGCAACTTTATTGAGAACATAAATTTTAAAAAGCTTATCCCAAAAATGAACATCAGAATTCCGGCTACCGCTATTTTAGGAGCTTACGAATTCGATAAGTTTATTGAGATAAATAACCTTTACGACGATATCTATTCGCTAAACAGCTATCAATCTATCCGGCGTCATTTTTTAGAATCGGAGTTCGACGATAAAATGAAAAACCGGTTGTTGCAATATTTAGGCGAAATGAAAAAACCGTTGGCCGTGCGGTCGTCGGGGTTATTCGAAGATTCGCTGCTGCAACCTTTTTCGGGAGTTTATGGCACCTATTTAATTCCGAACAACCACCCCGATATTAACGTGCGCTACCACCATTTAGAAACGGCAATAAAGCTGGTTTATGCCAGTATTTTTACCGATTCGGCACAGGCCTATTTCGATGCTGTGAATTACAAAATTGAAGAGGAGAAAATGGCTGTGGTTATTCAGGAGATAATTGGGCACAACTACAACGGCAAATATTATCCTCATATTTCGGGTGTAGCACAGTCGTACAACTATTATCCCATTTCGTATATGAAACCCGAAGACGGATTCTCGGTAGCAGCAGTAGGATTGGGAATGTATGTTGTGGGTGGCGAAAATTCTTACAGATTTTGCCCGCATTATCCGCAAATAAATCCTACTTCGTTAAAAGACCAGATTCGCGATTCGCAAAAGCATTTTTACGCTCTCAATATTTCGAACCAAGATTTTGACTTGGTTAGTGGTGGCGAAGATGCTGCAATAAAAAAATACAGAATAAAAGATGCCGAGCAAGATGGGACTTTAGAAAATTCGGTTTCTACCTACAGCATCGAAAACGATGATCTTATTCCCGGAATTCAGGGAAAAGGGCCGCGGGTGGTCGATTTTGCTAATATATTAAAATACAACTATCTGCCACTTGCCGAAACCCTTCAAATTCTTTTAAAACTTTTTAAAGAGGCAATGGGCTCGCCCGTTGAAATAGAATATGCCATTGATTTGGGAAAGAATGAAAACCGGCTACCCACTTTTTATTTGTTGCAAATTAAACCGTTAATCAGAATTGAAGAGGAGGTGGAGATTGATTTAAAAGAGGTGGAAGACGATAAGATATTTATGTATGCCGAGCAGGGGATGGGAAATGGAAAAATTGAAGACATTCGGGATGTGGTTTTTGTCGACCCCGACAAATTCGATAAAATGAAAACAAAACAGATGGCGCAGGAGATTAAAAGCATAAATGCTCATTTCGAAGCAGCAGGAAAAAACTACATTTTAATTGGCCCCGGAAGATGGGGCTCGCGCGACCAATACACCGGAATTCCGGTAATGTGGGCACACATATCGAAAGCCCGAATTATTGTGGAAATGGGGCTCCCTGATTTTCCGCTCGATGCTTCGTTGGGGTCGCATTTTTTCCATAATGTTACGTCGATGAATGTGGGCTATTTTTCGGTGGCACACAACTCGCGAACATCGAAAATAAAAATGGAAGCTCTAAAAGAACAAGAGATTATTGAGGAGACTGAATTTATAAAACATGTTAAGTTTAATAAACCACTCTCGGTATTAATGAACGGCAGAGAACGTAAAGCTTTGATACATTGTTGATAAAAGAGGCGCAATGAAAAAAGGATTAAAACAGATTGCTGAAAAGCAACTGTTTTAATCCTTTTTAAAGTTTCTTTACGAATTGTTTTACAACTGTATAAGCAAAACCGTATGTTCGTTGTTACGAATAACATCGACAGTAATAATTTTACCGGTCTCGAGCGATTGTAAACGACTCATATAATCGTGAATTCCGCCCACTTTTTTACCTTCTATAGCAACAATAATATCGCCTTTTTTCATTCCGCCATTGTATGCGGGTTTTCCTTTCGTTACGGCATCAACGCGTAATCCGCGTTTTTCCATTCCTGCAAAATCGGGCATAATTCCTAATGTTACTTTATAACGGGCACCACTACTACGTTTAAATTTAGGGCCGGCTTCCTGAAAAGTAAGAACATTGTCGCGGTTGGCAACTTCGGTAAGCAGTGCATAACAATAGTCGTCAACTTTTTTCACTCCCTCGAAATTAATAAATTCGGCATCGTCGCGCGGAGTGTGATAGTCGGCATGTGCACCGGTATTTAAATATATTACCGGAATATCCTGTAAATAAAACGATGCGTGGTCGGAAGGACCAACGCCTTCACCCGAGAATGAGAGTGAGAATCCGGGATTTAGTTTATTTAAAATATCTTCGGTCTCTTTTGCTGTTTTTGTTCCGCCAACACTCAATGCATTCGATGCAGAATCGAGGCGTCCAACCATATCGAGATTAAACATAGCAACAATTTTATCGATTGCTACGGGTGGATTTGCGGTAAAAGCTTTCGACCCGAGTAACCCCATCTCTTCGGCACCAAAAGCAACAAAAATAACACTGCGCCTGTTGTTTTTCTCCGAAGCCATTTTTTCGGCCATTTCAATTACCGAAGCTGTTCCCGAGGCATTATCGTCGGCACCATTATGAATGGCGATTGTGTCGGGCATGCGTGAACCCGAACCCGGGCCGCCCATTCCTAAATGGTCGTAATGTGCGCCAACAACAATGTACTGGTCTTTTAATGTTGGGTCGTTACCTGGAACTACGGCCACTACGTTTTGTGTTTCAATCTCTTTTAAATCGACTTTTATTTTTGCAGTAACTTTAGCGTTAGTTGTTAGAGTTACGGGGGCTTTTTCTTTAACAATTTTTGTTTCTAACGACGTAACTGTTTCCCCGGTTCCGGCAAGCATCTGGTTTGCCACTTCGCGAGTAACCTGAATAACCGGGAACGAATAGCGACGTACATCTTTATCGAAAAATAGTTTTGGCAGATTATCGGTTTTACTGAACGACGGGCCTGCAACCAAAATTAGTCCGGCAGCTTTATTGTCGCTAGCGTTTAATGCTTTTGCACGTTCGGTTGAAAATGGAACAAACGGGCTTTCGGCATTTTCCATATCGGGGTCGCCTTGCAAAGCCAGCACCCATTTCCCTGCAACATCAACACCTTTATAATCGTTCCACTTTACTTTGTCGAGATTAACCTGCAAGCCGTAACCGGCAAAAACAACTGTTGCCTCGGCTTTTGTGTTAGAAGAGAAAACGTAGGGCAAAAAGTCTTTTTCAACTTCAAAAGATTTTCCGTTAACTGTTAACGAATTTCCTTTGCCAATTTCGGCAGATGTTACAAGTTTAAATTTCTGATATCCGTTGTTAAACATCAGTTTTAATCCGGCATTTTTAAACTTGGTACGAATAAAATCGGCAGCCAGTTTTGCTCCCTCTTTCCCGGGTTTTCGTCCTTTTAACGAGTCGGAGGCCAGATACTCGATATTGTTTTTAATATCGGCAGCCGAAATCTCAGGGTTATACTTTGGTTTGCACGAGACAACAAACAGCACCAACACAGCAAATAAAAGAATTTTCATTTTTTAAGATTTATTTAATTATTAAAATACAATAGCTCATTAGAAGTAGTTTTGTACAAAAGGTTTAATTATGCTTTGCAAAACTGTAAAATAAATCGCAATTATATACAAATACTTTTAAAATATAATTATACACAATAATCATCATTTAAAAAAGGAGTTTGTATATTTATCGGCTCATAAAAAAACGGATGGATTAATGCTTTTCGAAACAAAATACTGGTTTGTTGTTCTACTTGCAATTATTGTAGCTGCAATAGCAACTGTTTTTCTTTTATATTTTAAAAACAGGGCAAACAGAGCTCTTTCAAAAGGCCAGATTTGGTTTTTGTCGGTGCTTCGGTTTTTATCGTTTTTCTTTATTGCTTTTTTACTGCTTTCGCCTTTTATTCAAACATTAAAGAAAAACACCCAGAACCCCGTAATTATTACTGCTTGGGATAATTCAGGTTCTATTATTTCAACACAGGATTCAGTAAAAGTAACTTCTGAAATTGCAACAATAAAGAGTGCTTTTTCGAATGAACTTGCAAAAGAATATTCCATTCAGCGTTACACTTTCGGAGAGAAAGCAAGTTTGTTTAACACTTTAAATTTTTCTGAAAAGAAATCGGATTACAGCAATCTTATAACCACCGTTGCCAACAATCATTTTAACGAAAATATAGGTGCATTAATTCTTATTGGCGATGGAATATACAATCAGGGGAAAAATCCGGTGAACCTGATTGATAAGATAAATTTCCCGATTTACACCATTGGCTTGGGAGACACCTCGCAAGTAACCGATGCAAGAATTCAGGAGATTAACGTGAACCGCACCTCATTTTCGGGCAACCGTTTCCCTGTTGAGGTTGATGTTCAGTTTTCGAAACTCAAAGGTAAGCCACTGAGACTTTCTATTATTCGGAATAATATTGAATTGACAAGCACAGTAATAACGCCACCAAACAGCAACTATTTTTTTAGCAAACAGTTTATTCTCGAAGCAGGAAAACCCGGACTAAAACATTACACCGTAAAAATTGAGGAGGCAAAAAACGAAAGAAATATAAAAAATAACAGGGCCGAATTTGTTATAAATATCTTAGAAAACAAACAAAAGATTTTGATTCTTTCCAACGGTTCGCACCCCGATGTTGGCGCCATTAAAAATACACTCGATTTGCAAAAAACATACGAGGTTTCTGTGTTTACCGAAGAGCCGTACCCATCGAATCTTTCAGATTATAATTTGTTAATATTAAACCAATTGCCTTCTCGTTCGAAGTCGATTGCAAAAATAATAAAGAGAGCTGCGACAAATCATCTGCCCATACTTTTTATTGTGGGGAACAAAACGTTTTTGCCTCAGTTAAATTTATTAGAACAGGGCGCTACAATTACTCCGCTTGCCGGCTCGGGCGAAGAGGCACAGGCAACATTAAATCCAACTTATGCAACATTTCAGTTGAGCGACGATTTTAAAGAAATTCTCCCGAAATTTCCTCCCTTGCAGGTTGCTTATGCAAATTTCGACTTGGCACCCGGGTTTACTCCTCTGTTTTATCAGAAAATATTAAATATAGAAACTGCAAAACCACTTATTGCAACCGGACATATTAAAGGACGAAAAATAGGATTTATTTTTGGCGAAGGAATTTGGCGTTGGCGACTTTACGACTATTTTGTAACCCAAAATCAGTCGAATTTTAATGAACTTATAAATCAACTGATTCAGTATTTGGCACTGCGCGAAAACGAAGATAATTTTATAATAGACTTTAAACCCGTTTATGCCGAAATTGATGATGTAGTTTTAAAAGCCGAAGTTTATAACGACGCTTTCGAACGGGTTAATTCGGAGGAGGTAAACATTGAAATTAAAAATAAAAACGGTGATAAATATAATTTCACATTCGATGTTCAGGGCGAAAAGTACTACCTGAATGCCGCACACCTTCCATCGGGAGATTATTCGTTTTCGGCGAATGTGAAAATTGGCGAAAAAAGCTACAACGAAACGGGAAGTTTTTCTGTTGTCCCGGTAAATTTCGAGAATATTATTACACGTGCCAACCACAATTTATTGTATCGGCTGGCTTCCGAAAGCGGAGGAAAATTTTACAGGCCGAACGAAGTTGAACAGTTGATAAAAGAGCTCAAAAGCAATAACCGGTTAAAACCGGTGAGCTATTATCAGGAGATGATTCAGGAGTTGTTAAACCTGCGGTGGATTTTCTTTGTTATTCTATTGTTGTTGAGTGTGGAATGGTTTTTGAGAAAATACTGGGGAATTTATTAAGGGCGACAGATGAATTTGATGGAACGAGAAACAGAAAATATGAAACAATTTCTTCGAAAAAATAAATATTTAATTGCAATACTTTTTTTGATTGTAGTTTCAGTTTCTTGTGTTTCAACAAAATCAATTTTAATTGAAATTCCACAACAGGCAAAAAAAGAGCTGCCTCACTCCATTCAAAGTTTAACACTTGTTAGTCGCACGGTAAATAACCGCTACACAAACCTCGATGCCGATTCACTTCAAAATATTTTTTACCGTCACAATTTTAATTACGATACAATTGTAAACGATTTACAGGCTGTAGATACCACGTTAAAAGCTTTGGGCGAGTTGCTGTTCGAATCGGGGAGATACGACTTTGTAATTCCTGAAAACCGCTTTTTGAAATTCAATAAAAATTCGTTTTTTAATACAGCCATGTCGTGGGAAGAGGTTAAAAAACTGTGTGAAATGTATAATACCGATGCTGTTTTATCGCTCGATTATTTTAAAACGCGGGTTTCAACCAACTATAAAAAAGAGAGTTTTTACGATCCCCGAACCGATGGTTTTATCTGGGAATCGCTGGCACAAATGAAAATATCGTACGAGGCACTATTCCGCGTTTACGACCCGGTTCAGGAAAAAATTATTTTAAAAGAGTTTATGCGCGACACCCTTGTTTGGGAAGATATTGACCACACTGTTGAAGAGTTATTTCGCAATTTTACGCCGGTAAAAGATGCGTTAAGCGAAACGGGAATTGCCATTGCACTCGATTTCTCGGAGAAAATAGGTACAATTTGGCGCAAAGAACGAAGAAACTTTTTCTATAAAGGCGATAAAAAACTAAAGGAAGCAGCTCTTTTAATCGATAAAAACGACTGGGGTGCAGCAATGGTTTTATGGAAAGAGTTGGCCGGAAATACTAAGTCGAAATCGGTAAAAAGCAAAGCCGAATTTAATGTTGCGGTGGGAAACGAGCTACAAGGTAATATCGATGAGGCCATTCAATGGGCATTGAAATCGTATGACTCGATGTACCAGCAAGTTACATACGATTATTTAAAGGTTTTACAACGAAGGAAAAACGAACTTAAAAAACAGAAAAAATGAGACCCACACTTTTTGGGGTAGTTGTATTTTTTGTAACACTCTCGTCGTGTACAGTTTACAAAGAGTATGCAATTGATATTTACAAACCCGGAGTTATTGCCGTACCTCCTGATGTTGAGAATGTTGCACTGGTTTATCGTAACTTTAAATACCCAAGCGATTCGCTTCAGCACTACTATAAAAAAGACAACCGGTTGATTAAGTCGAAAAACGATCCGGCGAGTTTAGACAGTATTTTGGCAAACTACGCATTAAAGGAGCTGGCCGCCAATTTAAAAAACAAAAATACATTTAAGGAGATTCACATTTATCCTGAAATTTTTAAAGCGCACACAGGGAAAAAACTTCCGCCACTGCAATTCGGTTTGGTAAAAAAGCTTACCTCGTCGTCGCATACCAATTTGCTTATATCGCTTGAAACCTTCTCCTATTTCTTTTCCAAATATTCGGGGAATGCTGAAATCCCAAAATCGGAAGAGGTAATTACTGCCGCAGTTTGGGCCGTTTACGACCCGCTAGCAGAAAAGGTAATTGAGCGCAAAACAATGATTGACACCATTTTCTGGAACAACTATAACGAAAACGGTAAAAAAGTAAAAGATTCGAAATTGCCACCACGGAAAGTGGCACTAAAAATAGCGGCACAACTGGCGGGCGAAAATTATTCGAAACGATTTTTTGCATCGTGGCAAACGGTAAACAGAGTTTATTCGGTTCCACCGCCTGCTGATTTTTCTGCCGCTGCCGCCTACGTTGAAAAAGGAGATTGGGAAAATGCAATAAAAATTTGGGAAAGATATGCACCCGATAAAAACGGGAAAATGGCCATCCATGCCCGCTATAATTTAGCACTTGCCTACGAAATGAAAGACGATATTGATACAGCCTGGAAATGGCTGACTTTGGCTCAGCAACTTGCTACTTCGTATAAAAGTAAAGAGGATATTAAACGAATTATTGAGTATCAGAGAATATTGCTGAATCGTAAAAAAGATATCGACCGGCTCAATCGCTCGAATGCAAGATAAAGAGAAATTTTCCTAAAATATTCAATCCAAATAATCTTAATCGACCAGCCGAATTCCATCAGACTCGAAACTGATTAACCGTTTCCGGTACAATCCGCCAATGGCCTTTTTAAAATTCTTTTTGCTGATGCCAAACATTGCTTTAATCATTTCGGGCGACGACTTGTCGGAAACAGCCATAAATCCACGGTTCTCTTTTAACTCGTTTAAGATTTTTTCTGAAATGGCATCAACTTTTTCGTACCCGGGTTTTTCGAGAAGCAGATCAATTTTTTCGTCTTCACGAATTTTATTGATGTACCCTTTTATTTTCTGCCCTTTCGAAAGCGGTTTGTAAACCTGGTTTTTGTATAACATTCCCCAGTGTTCCTTGTTTACAATTGCTTTATATCCCAACTCGGTTTCGTCGGTAATTATTAAATTTTCTTCATCGCCAACCTCATATTCTGGTGGTGTATTGTCGAGATGTTTATCGAGTTTGGCCGAGCCAATAATCCGGTTTGTTTGTCGGTCGAGCGAAATATAAACAAGGTAACTTCTTCCTTCTTCCATAGGTGCTTTCTGTTCGCCAAACGGTACCAGCAAATCTTTTGGCAGCCCCCAATCCATAAAAGCCCCAAATTTTGTTGTTGCCACCACTTTTAACATAGCAAATTCTCCAACCATTGCAATGGGGGTCTCGGTAGTGGCAACCAGCCGGTCTTCCGAGTCGGTATAAATAAACACGGTTGCCTGCCCCGCCTCTTTATCTTCTGGTGTTACAAACTTTTGCGGCATTAGAATTTCGCCCAGTTCCTGTCCGTCGAGATAAACTCCATTCTCGGTTTCACGATTAATATCGAGTGTGTTTATTTTTCCTATTTCTACCATTTTAAATAATTTTTCAACTAAATCTGTTTCTACTTTTAAAACTGTTCCGTGTTGCGTTCCTTTCGGGAAATTGAGTCATTCCAAAATATCGGCCCAGTGGGTTAAATTATTAGAGCGAAACCTACTCAATTCTATTATTGCCCAAACTCACTGTTCAACCCATTCTGAATTTTCCATCGAATAACTATTTATAGTAAGTTGAAAGCGCTGATTTATAGTGCAAATATGGAGTATATTTTAGCCGCCCGAGCGTTTTACCTTATAGTTCTCTTTTTTCAGAATCTCTATAATTTTATTGCAGAAATCGCCTTGAATAAGAATTTCGCCCTCTTTTACAGTTCCTCCTACCCCACATTTCGATTTCAGTAATTTGCCGAGAGATTTTAAATCGTCGGTTGTTCCAACAAAACCGTTAACAAGCGTAACACTTTTCCCTTTTCGTTTTTTACGGTCGAGACTCACTTTTAAATTCTGCTGCTTTGGCGGGATTGTCTCCTGCTCTTCCTCTTCACCGTTATTGTAATTAAAATCGGGATTTGTTGAATAAACCATTCCCAATCGCTCTTTCCAATCGTTTGCCATTCTTTTTTTTAAATCAAAATTACCAAAACTAAACCTGTTATATACGATGCTACCCAAAATGTAAAAGCAAAAAGCGAGTACAGATAAAACCGGTTGCTAATTGGTGCATCTTCGCCTTTTTTTCGGTACACTTTTACTACCATAATCCAATTTGTAAGCATTGCAAAAAGGGCAAGAAGACCAAGAATATTATGAAATGTGAATGAAATCTTCTCTGCACCTGCAAGCATACAAACAATTGCCAAAATATCGAAAACAATGCCTGTAAGTAAAAAACACAAAATGCATTTTGTAACTTTTTTAAATTGCAGAAGCGAAATACTTGCAATTCCAAATGCAATAAGTGCAAGTGTTATTAATAGTGCTCCAATCATCGAAACAGGACTCATAACTAACTTTTTTAAAAGGTTACCGAACCTTCTGTTTTACGTTTACTTAGCAATAAATTTTTTATTTCGTGCCCGTTGTTTATCTGAATTATATTGCTCTGCGAATCGTAAGTTTTTGTAAGAATAGAACATTTAACTTCAATTTTTTTCAACTCCTTAATATTTTCTATTTCAAGATACGACCAAACAACATCGGTTTCCAGCTCTTTACCAACAAACGAAAAGGTAACCGGTTTCCCGTTTACTGTAAATTCTAAATTCGATTTCAGGTATTCAAAAATTGTTTTATCGCTCTCCTTATTTTCGCGCTCTTCGCCTAAGAAAAGTTCCGGAGCACCGCCATTTCTTAGTGCAAGCATTAAATCGTTTATAAATGTTTTTACCGAAATCTCCAATGTTTTGTTCTCTTTGTTGAAATCGACCTGAACAATACTCACATAAAAAGGGTGTGCATTTGCCGTTGCCGACCAAAAGAGAAGTAAACTAATGATTAAAACTGATTTTTTAATTATTTTCACCGCGTTGTAGTTTTACGATGCTAAATTAAGAAATTAAATGAGTTTATTTGAATTGTATCTCCGGTTGGGATTTAAACATATTATCGATATTAACGGTTACGACCACATTGTTTTTGTTTTGGCGCTTTGTGCCGGATACAGCTTTTCGCAATTCAAAAAAGTAATGGTTTTGGTTACGGCTTTTACAATTGGCCATTCGGCAACTTTGGCGCTTTCAACATTAAAAATAGTGATTATCCGAGCCGATGTTATCGAATTTCTTATTCCGGTAACTATTTTAATTACCGCTGTTTCAAATCTTTTTAATCAGAATAAACAGAAGGGGTATTTTGTTTATTTGCTAACACTTTTTTTTGGATTAATTCACGGGTTGGGGTTTTCGAACTACCTGAAAGAGTTACTCGGAAAGGAGTCGTCGATTGTTGCACCGCTTCTTGCTTTTAATGTTGGCCTCGAAATAGGACAAATATTAATTATTACCATTCATTTTTTGGTTCTCTATTTAGCTATTTCGTTGCTGAATGTAAATCATAAAAACTGGAAAATATTTATTTCGGGAGCGGCTGCAGGAATTGCTGCAATTCTTATTATTGAAAATAAATTCTGGTAAAAAACATTTTTACACAAAGATTGTTAATTTTGATAAATTATTGTTTTTATTACAAATAGATAAATCATGAAAATACTATCGACTTTGCTGGCAATTGTACTTGTTACTGTTTTTGCAGCAAATGCACAGGAAAACACAAACAAATTTAAACAGTTAAAACAAGAGTTGGCAACTCCTAATGTTTACCGTACGGCATCGGGAGCACCCGGGCACGAATACTGGCAACAAAAAGCCAACTATAAAATTGCCATTAATCTCGACGATACAAAGCAACAAATTCACGGTCAGGAGACAATTACATACGAAAATAAAAGCCCCGATGTGCTTAATTATTTGTGGTTGCAAATGGACCAAAACATGCGCGCTAAAACGTCAGACACCTATAAAACACAAACCTCGAAATTAAGCGAACGGGTTACATTCTCGCAATTAAAACGTATGAATCACGAGTTCGACGGGGGATTTAAACTCGAAGAAGTAAAAGATGAGAACGGTAACGACCTGCATTTTACAGTAAATAAAACCATGATGCGGATTGACCTGCCTAAACAGTTGGAACCAGGAAACTCGTATACATTTTCGATAAAATGGTGGTACAACATAAACGACCGCATGAAAGATGGTGGGCGTTCGGGATACGAATATTTTAAAGACGAAGACAACTACCTGTATACCATTGCGCAGTTTTATCCGCGTATGGCAGTTTATAACGACGTAGAGGGCTGGCAAAACAAACAATTTTTAGGAACGGGAGAATTTACGCTTTCTTTTGGCGATTTTGAAGTGAGCTTAACAGTGCCGTCGGACCATATTGTTGGTGCAACCGGCGTATTACAAAATGCCAACGACGTACTTACAAAAAAACAAAGAGATCTTTTTGAAAAGGCAAAAAATGCCGATAGTCCGGTAATTATTGTTTCGCAAGATGAGGCTGAAAAAGCCGAAAAAAGTAAAGCAACCGACACAAAAACATGGATTTTTAAAGCCGAAAATGTACGCGATTTTGCTTTTGCCAGTTCGCGTAAATTTATTTGGGACGCCATGGGTGTGAAGTTTGGCGACCGCACTGTAATGGCTATGTCGTACTACCCTAAAGAGGGAAATCCACTTTGGGAACAGTACTCAACAAAAGTGGTGGCACATACCATAAAAACCTATTCGAAATTTACATTCGATTTCCCATATCCGACAGCCATTTCGGTACACACCAACAGAATTGGAATGGAATACCCAATGATTTGTTTTAATGGTGGCCGGCCCGAAAAAGACGGAACCTACAGCAAATGGACAAAATACGGGATGATTAGTGTTATTATTCACGAAGTAGGACACAACTTTTTCCCAATGATTGTAAACTCCGACGAACGTCAATGGACCTGGATGGACGAAGGATTAAACACTTTTTGCCAGTATTTAACCGAGCAGGAATGGGAACGCAACTACCCGTCGCACGCAGGCCCCGCGTACAAAATTGTAAATTATATGAAAGGCGATGTGAGCCGGATGTCGCCGATAATGACCAACTCCGAATCGGTTTGGAGTCTTGGAAGCAATGCTTACAGTAAACCAACCACAGCACTAAATATTTTACGCGAAACTGTAATGGGGCGCGAATTGTTCGACTTTGCCTTTAAACAGTATGCTCAACGCTGGATGTTTAAACATCCTACTCCGGCCGATTTCTTCAGAACAATGGAAGATGCTTCGGCTGTTGATTTGGATTGGTTTTGGCGCGGTTGGTTTTTTACAACCGACCACGTTGATATTGCTATGAAAAAAGTAAGTTGGTATCAGCCGGACACTCAAAACCCGGAAATAGAAAAACCGTTGGAAAAAGAAAAACGGGAAAGTAAAGTTGCAATCTCGAAAATTAGAAATAAAACAGCCATTGAAAAAACCGTTACAGAGAGAGACCCTGCAACCAAAGACTTTTATACCACTTACAATGAGTATAAAGTTACTAAAGCCGACCGCAAAGAGTATGATAAACTTATTGAAGGGCTTTCTGACGATGAAAAGAAATTTTTAACTGACGGTTATAATTTCTATCAAATCGATTTTGAAAATGTGGGAGGACTGGTGATGCCAATTATTCTTCAATTCGAATTTGAAAACGGGTCGAAAGAGGTTAAACGAATTCCGGCTGAGATTTGGCGGAGAGATAATTTTAATGTTTCGAAAGTATTTATGTTCGATAAAAAAGTGTCGCAAATTACACTCGACCCGTTTTACGAAACTGCCGATACCGATATGAACAATAATTACTGGCCGCCAAAAACAGAGCCATCGCGTTTTACATTGTATAAATCGAAATATGGCAGGGGTGGATATTCGCGCTCGAACCCAATGAGGGATGCAAAAAAAAAGAAAAAAGATAAGTAAAGCGAAAACCACAATCCATTTGTTAAATAGGGTCTTTTCAGCAAAACCTAAATATGGTTTCAGAAAAAATTAGCAGGAGAGTTTAAAGCAGTTGTTAAAAAACAATTGTAACTTTGTTCGCTTAATTTGAATAAGGATTTATACTATGACGATTCCGAATACTATTAAAACAATTACCTGTATTGGCGCAGGCTATGTTGGCGGACCTACAATGGCTGTAATTGCGCAAAAATGCCCACACATAAAAGTTAATGTGGTTGATATTAATCCCGATAGAATTGCTGCCTGGAACGATTCCAACCTGAATAGTCTTCCTGTTTACGAGCCCGGACTTGCAGAGGTGGTTGAGGAAGCACGTGGGCGCAATCTTTTCTTTTCAACCGAAATTGATGATGGAATTCGTGAAGCTGAGATGATTTTCATCTCGGTAAATACGCCCACAAAAGATTACGGTTTGGGGAAAGGCATGGCAGCCGATTTGAAATATGTAGAATTGTGTGCCCGCCAAATTGCGCGGGTTGCCGAATCGGATAAAATTGTTGTTGAAAAATCGACACTGCCGGTTCGTACTGCCGAATCTATTCGAACTATTTTAGAAGCCGAAGGGAACGGGCAGCAATTTAAAGTGCTTTCGAATCCCGAATTTTTGGCCGAAGGAACTGCCATTGCAGATTTATATGCTCCCGACCGTGTTTTAATTGGTGGCGAGCAAGATGAAGAGGGACAGAAATCGATTCAGGCACTGGCCGATATTTATGCAAACTGGGTAAATCGCGAGAATATTATTACCACCCGGTTGTGGTCGTCGGAGTTGTCGAAATTAACTGCAAATGCTTTTTTGGCGCAGCGAATTTCGTCTATTAATGCCATCTCGGCACTGTGCGAAAAAACAGGTGCCGATGTAGATGAAATTGCCCGCGCCATTGGTGCCGACACGCGTATTGGTTCAAAATTCCTTAAGTCGTCGGTGGGGTTTGGCGGAAGCTGTTTTCAAAAAGATATTTTAAACCTTGTTTATCTTTGCCGGCACTTTAACTTGCCCGAAGTTGCCGACTACTGGGAGCAGGTGGTAAAAATGAACGACTACCAAAAACATCGTTTTGCGAAACAAATTATCGACTCGCTGTTCAATTCCGTTTCAGGGAAAAAAATTGCATTCTTAGGTTGGGCATTTAAAAAAGACACCAACGACACACGCGAAAGTGCTGCTATTTATGTGGCGAAAGAGTTGATGTTGGATAAAGCAGAAATTCACGTATTCGACCCAAAAGTAACCAAAGAGCGAATTGTTGAAGACCTTAAAAATGTTGCGGCTTCGAAAGCCGAATTTAAAGCAATGAAAAAGTTGATCCATTTTCACGATGAACCCTACCCGGCAATGAACGAAGCACACGCCATTGCAATTTTAACCGAGTGGGACGAGTTTAAAACGTACGACTGGAGTTCAATTTACAACAATATGCTAAAACCGGCATTTGTTTTCGATGGTAGAAATATTCTCAATTCAGCAAAAATGGATGAGTTGGGATTCCGGTATAAAGGAGTAGGGAAATAGAGTACATAATCTACGCTTATAAAATAACAAGCCCGGAATGAATCTTCATTCCGGGCTTGTTATTTCGGAAAACGGAAGGAATTACACCAACCCCGAAAATCCCATAAATGCCATAGCTAATATACCTGCAGCAATTAAAGCAATTGGAGTTCCTTGTAACCCTTTCGGAACATTTTGCGTTTCGATATGCTCGCGAATACCGGCAAAAATTACAAGAGCCAATGCAAATCCTATTGCATTCGAAATGGCAAAAACAACGCCTTCAACAAGATTAAACTCTTTTTGAATGGTAAGCAGTGCAACTCCTAAAATAGCACAGTTGGTTGTAATTAGTGGGAGAAAAATTCCGAGTGCCTGATACATTGGCGGACTCACTTTCTTTAAAATAATTTCAACCATTTGTACCAGCGCTGCAATAATAAGAATAAAAACAATGGTTTGCAGGTACGCCAGTCCGAGCGTGTTAAGAATATAGTTCTGAATGAGATAGGTAACAATGGTTGCCAAAACCAATACAAAAGCTACGGCACCACCCATTCCAATTGCAGTCGATATTTTTTTGGAAACACCCAAAAACGGGCATATTCCAAGAAACTGCATTAATACAATGTTGTTAACTAATATTGCACCTATTATAATAATTAGATAATTCATTTTTTATCCTCCTAACTTTTTCTGATTTGGTTAATAAAAGCAATTAAATAGCCGAGAACAATAAATGCTCCGGGAGCTAACACAAAAATTAAGCTCACATAATTTTCGGAATAAAGAGCGATGTTGAAAATTTTTCCGCTACCGAGAATTTCGCGAATACCGCCGAGTAAAACAAGGGCAAAGCTAAAACCAAGACCGATGCTCAGTCCGTCGATTGCCGACGATAAAATTCCGTTTTTCGATGCAAACGCTTCGGCACGGCCCAATACAATACAGTTTACAACAATTAACGGAATAAAGAGTCCTAAACTTTTATAGAGTGCCGGTACATAAGCCTGCATCATAAGTTGCACTACCGTAACAAAGGCTGCAATAATTACAATAAAACTCGGAATTCGTACTTTTTCGGGAATAAAGCTTTTTACCATCGAAATTACAATGTTTGCCATTACCAAAACAAAAGTGGTGGCCAGTCCCATTCCCAGTCCGTTCATTGCCGACGAAGTTACTCCGAGTGTGGGGCACATACCCAGCACCAAAACAAATATCGGATTCTCTTTAATAAATCCCTTTGTAAAATTTTTCCACTGGTTCATAATTCTATTTTTTATTGCCCGAATTAGATTCTAAGTTTTTTTCGTATGTGTTGTAAGCGCGTACAATTGCATCTAAGAAAGCTCTCGACGAGATGGTCGACGCTGTAATTGCATCAATGTCGCCACCATCTTTTGTAACCTCAAATTTTGTCGTTTTCGGATTTTTTCCAATTATACTCTGTTTAGGTTTCTCGGTATTTTTAAACCAGGTTGCCATTTTCGACCCCAGTCCCGGTGTCTCGGCATGTTCTAAAACCTGATAACCATAAAAGTTCCCTTCCTTATCTATTCCTGTCATAATTGTTACCAGTCCGCCAAACCCTTTTTTTGTGTATGTTTTAATGGCGGTTCCAACCAATTCGTTGTTTTTGTAGGCAACAAAAAAATCTAAACTGTCGCCGCCTTTTTCGGCAAGAACTTTAAAAGGGGCACTTAATTTATCGAACTCGGGAAGTACCGTTTTAATAGCCTCTTTTTGTGCTTTCTCTTTGGCTGCAGCAATTGGAGCTTCGGTTAATGTATAAACATACCCAAGCGTACCACCTGCAATTAATGTAATTACTAAAAGCGTAACTACCATATTTAAAAATGTCGATTCACGTTGTGCCATTTCTATTTTCCTCCAAATCTTTTTGGTTTAACATAGTTGTTTATGAGTGGCGTAAACGCGTTCATAATTAATATTGCAAACGAAATTCCTTCGGGATACGCGCCAAACATACGAATGCTGATTGTAATTAATCCAATTCCAACACCAAAAATTATTTGTCCTTTCGGTGTCATTGGCGAAGTAACCATGTCGGTAGCCATAAAAACGGCTCCCAACATTAATCCGCCCGACAGAACCTGATAGGCAGGATTGATGTATACGTCGGGATTAATTAGCCAGAAGATTGAAGCAATTATGGCAACCGTAGCAATTACCGCTACCGGAATGTGCCAGGTAATTACTTTTTTCCAAAGCATATAAAGCCCTCCCAAAATAATTAGAATGGCCGAAATCTCACCCAGCGAACCACCCGTGTTTCCAATTAACATGTCGGTAATCGACGGTAAACTGTTCAATGCGTCGGCAATCGAAGTGCTCTCTTTTATAATGCCAAGTGGAGTAGCGGCAGTTACGGCATCAATTCCGCTTTTAATATTTACCGGCCACGATGTCATTTGAACCGGAAACGAAATTAAAAGAAATACACGCCCCACCAATGCAGGGTTAAAAATGTTTCCTCCCAAACCTCCAAACGAAAGTTTTGCAATACCAATTGCTGCAAGCGCTCCAATAATTATTATCCACCACGGCAAATTCGACGGAACGTTAAACGACAGTAAAATACCGGTTATCAGAGCCGAGCCATCGGTAATGGTTGGTTTTACTTTTAACAGGAATTTTTGAATAAGGTATTCGAAAGCCAGCGAGGCTACTACTGCTATTAAGGTAACCCGAAGTGCATCGAGTCCAAAAACAAATACCGACCACGCCAGCAATGGAAGCATGGCATAAACAACCCTGTACATTATTTTCTGGGTCGAATCGTTCGAGTGAACGTGTGGCGACGGTGCTACTGTAAATATGTTCTTCATTATTCAGTTTATTATTTTCTTGAACGAATGATTTGTCCTACTTTCCCTTTTCCGTAACGGATATAATCTAACAACGGACGATGCGACGGGCAGGTAAAACTGCATGAGCCACACTCAATACAATCCATTACTCTTTCGTCTTCAGCACGGTCGAAAATATTTTTCTCGCCCAAAGTCATTAAAAGATAGGGCTCAAGTCCCATCGGACAAACCGAAACACAACGTGCGCAACGGATACAATTTAAAACTTCACCCCGTTTCGATTCCTCCTCCTGCATCAATAAAATTCCGGAGGTTCCTTTTGTAACCGGCACATCTAACGATGGAATTGCGCGTCCCATCATTGGTCCGCCGCTAATTACTTTTCCGGTGTTTTCAGGTAATCCGCCGGCAGCTTCAACCAATTCCGATGTGGCTGTTCCCACTCTTACTCTAAAGTTCGAAGGTTTCGAAACGCCTTTCCCGGTAACGGTAACCACCCGCTCAAACAGCGGTTTATTTTTCTGAACAGCCTCGTAAACGGCAAATGCAGTTCCTACATTACTAACAACGGCACCAACTGCAATGGGGAGTGCTCCCGAAGGAACTTCTTTCCCGGTAACTGCATTTATCAGCTGTTTTTCGCCACCTTGCGGGTATTGAACTTTTAAGGCAACAACCGAAACACCTTGGTAATTTTTTGCTTTTTCGGTAAGTAGCTGAATGGCGTCGGGCTTGTTGTTCTCAATACCAATTACAGCTTTGTTAACTTGTAGCGATTTCATTAACAGTTGAATTCCAACCATTATTTCGTCGGCTTTTTCGAGCATCAAACGGTGGTCCGATGTTAGGTACGGCTCGCACTCAACACCGTTCAGTAAAAGCACTTCGGCTTTCATTCCCTTTGGCGGTACCAGTTTTACGTGGGTAGGGAATGTTGCTCCTCCCAATCCAACAATTCCGGCCTCCTGAATTTTTTTAACAATTTCAGAACCGTCGAGGTTAAACTCTTTTACCAACTCTTCTGTGCGGTCTATCTCCTCCAACCATTCGTCGCCGGCAACATCAATAAAAATGCCCTGTTTCGAATAGCCCGAACTGTCGGCCGAAACATCAACCTTTTTTACTTTTCCCGAAACCGATGAGTGAATGTTAGTTGATACAAAACCACTGCTTTGTGCAATAACCTGACCCACTTTAACTTCGTCGCCACGTTTTACAACGGGGCTTGCCGGAGCTCCAATGTGTTGAGCTACCGGAATAAATACCGTTTTCGGAAGGGGTAAATTCTCAATTTTTTTATCTGCCGATAATTTATTCTCCGGAGGATGTACTCCGCCAAGATTGAACGTTTTTAACATTCTGTTTTATTTAGCTGTACTACTCTCTTTTTCTTCTTCCTTTATTTTTCGTGGCGGAAAACCAACTTCAATAATTGCGTGAGTCGGACAAACCGAAACGCATTTCCTGCAAAGCTTACATTTATCGGAGTCGATAAATGCCAAATTGTTCTCGATGGTAATTGCATCGAAATTACAAACTTTCTCGCATTTTCCGCAGCCAATACAAGCTACCTCGCACGATTTACGGGCAACTCCACCTTTCGCTTCGTTACGGCACGCAACCACAACTTTTCGTCCTTTCGGATACATCTTCCGCAACTCAATCAGGTTTTTCGGACAAGCTTCAACACATGCACCACACGCTACACATTTGTCGTCGAGAATAAGCGGAACGCCCATTCCTGCACGCAAATCAATGGCGTCGAACTCGCATGCTGCAACACAGTCGCCATATCCCAAACAACCATATTCGCAACCGGTTTCACCACCGTAGCTGGCTGCCGAAATTGCACACGTCGATGCACCGTCGAAAGCATTTGTTTTCGGCCGGTGGTCGCACGTTCCGTTACAACGGATAAAAGCAACGCGAGGCGCTTTCTTAACAGCTTCAAGTCCTAAAATCGATGCAACGCTCTCCATTGTTTCTGCTCCGCCAACGGGGCAATTCAATTCGCCAAGGTCGGTGGCTTTTACACACGCCTCGGCAAATGCCCGGCATCCGGCAAAACCACAACCTCCACAGTTGGCACTTGGTAACGACTCTTCTACTTCGTCGATACGCGGATCTTCAAAAACCTTAAATTTCTGTGCAACAAAATAGAGAATAATTGCCGCGGTAGCTCCAATTATGGCAAGTGTTGCAACGGTATATAAAATTATACTCATATATTAATTATTTTCTTCAACCTCGAAGTTGAAAACTTTTTTAAATTGATGACGAAAAAAATAGATGATAGCATAATATGGTATTAGAATTGCCAATGCTAGCAATCCCGAAAAAAGCTCATCGTTTGTAATATCAACCGAAATAACCAGCGTTAAAAGTACAAGCAAAAACGGTAAAACATAGCCAAAAAACAGAGCCGTAAAACCTTTCGACTCTCGAAACAAAACAGTTACCTGTTGCCCGGGCACATATTTTTTGTTGAAGTTAAAAACCTCAACCTCCTTGTTTTGCATATCCGAAACATTGCACGCACCCTCGGCATGGCATCCCGAACACGCCGACTGGCTTAAAATAGTCACCACCATCGACGAGTCGCTCACCTCTTTTACAAATCCAGTATGTTTAATATCCGATTCCGTAATAATGATTTTTTGAATTACAGGGTGCAAATTTAGATATTTATATATATGTAAACATATCTACGAACTGTTTTTATCTGTTTTTTTATAAATTAGAATTGGTCTAAACAACTCCTCTTTTCAATACGTTTTATAAATCAGCTATTTATGTATTTGTTAGGGGCTGGCAGCCGGGCTTTCCGCAAGTAGTTGCCTCGTTGCGCCGGGGTTCGCTCGGCGGTTGTCGGGGCTCATTTCAATCGCCCGCAATCGCCGGCTTACCCAACTGCGCATCTTCGTCAAGCTACTTACTCCAATCCCTGCCAGGGCGCCGGTGGTAAAATACCAACTGTGCCACATCAATATTCCAGGTAACTTTCCGTAAAGTTGTTGGTGCACCTCCGCTGTTTGTTAAAGAATAAAAAATTATTTGGATTGAGTATAGCTTCCTAACCCAAAAAGAGAGTTGGC
>WGCT01000126.1 GCA_015493625.1 Draconibacterium sp.
CACTTATGCACCTGTTGTTAAGGAGGTGTTAAAAAAGCACCGTAGCCATATTCATGGAATGATTCATTGCAGCGGCGGTGCCCAAACCAAAGTGCTGCATTTTATTGATAAACTGCATGTTATCAAGGACAATCTTTTTGAAACCCCACCGCTATTCGAGATGATAAGAGCACAATCGGGAACCCCCTGGAGCGAAATGTACAAGGTTTTTAACATGGGCCATCGCATGGAACTATATGTACCGGAAGAGATAGCGCCTTTCATTGTTGAAATCTCCAAAAGTTTTGATATTGATGCGCAGGTTGTGGGCCATGTGGAAGCTGCCACCGGCAAAAAGCTGACCATCAGTTCGCAGTATGGAGTGTTTGAGTATTAGTGTAAATTATTGCGAGGTTTTAAGCCAGCCTTCTCCTTCGGTAGTTGAGAGCCATGAATACAATTATTAGCATAATTCCTAAAATAATAGCCCAATTAGGTACAGGTACAGGTTGAGATCCTGCAATTCCATACAGTGCAAAGCTACATTGAGTATATTGACTGTTTATCGATGAAGCCTGAGCCCAGGAAGGAGAACCTCCAACCAGATTACAGGGATCCTGAAAAACACTAAAATCATTGATAGTTGGTGCACCACTTAACGCTGCCCAGAACCATTGCCCGCCACTGTTAAATGGCATATCAACTATTACCGATATCCAGTAGTGTCCTGCCGGTAATATGACTGACGAGTTCAATGTAATGCTTTCCACACCTCCGTTATCAACGTACGCATTGTTTATAACACTATCAACTGCAGCACCGGGAATGCCACCTGCATCAGCATAAAAAACTACTGTAAACAAATAAGGTTGTGGTGAACCAGCACCCCAGCTTCCTGTTGCATCAATATTCGTAATTGTCCACCCGCCAGCGGGCACTATAAAGTCATCAGCAGTTTGAAGAACGCAGTTGCTAAAATCAGGAAAAACCTGTGAAGCAGTACCATTAGTTGGTATCTGCAGCTGATCGTACAATGTTATAGAACGGTTAGATTGGCCGGAAATAACAGGAAAACTATGTGAAGGAGCTTTTATCTGCAATTGAGCCATCAGACCAAAAGTAGTAAAAAGTGAAAAAAGAAAAATTGTAAGCTTTTTCATAGAATTATTTTTTAAAGTTAAAAATTATTGACGCTGCAAACCTACAATATTAAGGTTCTGATGGTAAATACTTGTTGTATGTCTAAACTTTATTCGTACAAATTAGTTTCCTGTGAGCTGAAACACAGTCAGGTAAAAAAGTGATATTTTAGTAAAATTGTATTTGTAAGAAGATATAATTCCAAAAAGCCGTTTCTTAAAGAGCGGTTTTTTTATTTGTTCAAAGTATTTTTGGTTCCATGCTTTTGCGGTAGGCAGAAGGGGTAACCTCTGTTATTGTTTTAAAACATCCGTTAAAGGTAGATTTGGATTGAAAGCCTGACATCTCAGCAATGGTTTCGATTTTGTACTTTTTGTATTTGGGATGTTTTAACAACATTTTAGCTTCCATAACCCTGTATTCGTTAATTATACCATAAAAGCTGCTGTCCATTTCATGGTTAATTACATAAGTTAGTTTATGTTTGCTTATGTCAAGACTTCTGGAAATATCAATCAGCCGCAGTTTGATGTTAAGGTGTGGTTTGTCCGTGGTAAGGTGATGAAGTAATTTTTCAATAATTTCCTTTGCTTCTTTCTTACTCATGTTGTCAGGGATTTTCATTTTTTTAGAACTGACTGATTTTTCATTTCCTTCATTTTTATCCACCTCTTTTAAAATCTGCCCGGGTTTCAGACTTGCTACCTCTGTGTAAAGTTTGTCCTGTTTTAAGCTGAAGTAGCCTGCCAGACTACCTGATATGAGGATGATAACATTAAAAACAGCTGCCGTTAACGTGCTGTATTCAGGAACTAAATAGTTCATCAGCGAATTAGCGATAACAAAACAGATAATCGAAGCAAAGATAAAATAGGCCCATCCAGTTTCAAAATAGGGTAAGAAGGAGCTTTCTTCTTTTCTCTTTGCCTGAACATGCTGCATATGTTTCCGGAACTGGTAAGTTGCCATAATAATCTGAAAAGCAATCAAAACTGCATTTCCCAGTAAAAACGTAATAAAAATCAGGTTAACTCCGCTCTTATCTGATATTTGGGGAGCTTGTTCCGGATATAGAAACAGGGTGTAGGCTTCAGTACCATAAGTGAAAAAGGCAAACAGATTCAACAACAGGATTAACAAAGCAGGCAGGTAGCATAAAAGCAATGGCTTTGATGTTATACGTCCGGATGAACCTGAAATAGCCCACAAATACCGGCAGTAGGTGGGTATAATGGTCAGTAAGACCGGTAACTGAAAAAAGTACAGGTATTTGTATGCATCCAAATATCCCAGGTATTTACTGATATTGATTAAAATGTATAGTAACATGAAGAGCATAAGAAAACCCAATGGCTTTCTTGATGGATCTTTTTTGCTGTTAAAGGATAATAACTGAACTGCAAAAAACGACATCTGGTATGCGGGCAGGAGAAAAAGTATAATACTTAAGTGAAAGGAATTTAACATGTAAAAGTTTGTTTGGACAAATTTAGTTTATTGAAAGGTTGAATAATGGAGTAGCCAATATCAAACCTTTTTAACTAAAGCAGCCAAAAGTAATATTTTTTTAAGTTTTTATGGTAATATTTAGCCCTATTGCCGGTTTTAATTGAGTTGATTTACAC
>WGCT01000127.1 GCA_015493625.1 Draconibacterium sp.
ACTTCAAACGCTAAGTACACAGGACTATTGCCATAGAGCATGAACATGAAAATTTAATCTCTTAGCGTTGTCAACTTACTTTAAAAAAAAGAAAAAGATATGAATACCAAAAAAATATAAACACATGAAAAGAATTCATTTCCTATCTTTAAGAAATTTAAATAAATTTTTTCAACATGAAAAATATTCCAGTAATAACTGTCTCGGGCAAGTCGCTGGCCGAAACTTACGAATCAGCGTTGATAAATTTGTATGAAAAGGGTACTCGTTTTAAAACTCAATACGACAAACCGGGCGACCCATTGAGTATTGATTGCACGATGAACCTGACCATTGAAGAGCCGGAAACCGACCCGATGATTCATATGGCTTTCCCGGGAGGAATTGATGATTTGAAGGAGTATGTTTTGGAGTTGAAAGGTTTTAAAAACCATTGGGTAAAAAATATAAACGATGTAAATGATACGCGCTGGGAATATACCTACCACGGGCGATTAAAAAACTATGGCGTTTGGCAGGAACTTCAAAACGGAGAGTCGGTAGAAGTTGGCCCGTTTAAAGTCGACCAGATTGAAAGTGTGATAAATAAGCTTTCGGCACAACCATTTACACGGCAGGCACAAATGATTACCTGGATGCCAAATCTCGACAACAGTTGTTACGACCCGCCATGTTTGCAGTCGTTATGGTATCGAATTCTGGAAGACGACGAGGGAATCTACTGGCTGAATTGCAACATCCGTTTTCGGAGCAACGACGCGTGGGGGGCAAGTTTTATGAATATGTTCGGATTTATTCAGTTTAATAAAGAGGTAATTGCTGCCGGAGTTGCCGAAAAAACAGGGAAGAGTGTGAAACTGGGGCGATTAAACTGGCAGGCCGACTCGTACCACATTTACGGTAAAGATATAAAAGCTGCCAAAGAGCGATTGTTCGACCGGGTTGAAACAATGGCATTTGAAGAGCGAACCATGCCATTTAACGACCCGTTTATCCGCGATATGTACAATGCTGCCGAACCTATGGTTATTCAGAAAATTAAAGAGTTCGACGAAAGACATTAAAACCTGAATTAGAATGAATTATACTGCAAGTAAAGAGCGTTACAACACAATGAAATATAACCGGTGTGGAAAGTGGGGGTTAAAACTTCCTGCTGTTTCGCTGGGTTTGTGGCACAATTTCGGAGGAATTGACAGATTTGAAAACGGACGTAAAATTTTACATCGTGCATTCGACTTGGGAATTACTCATTTCGATTTGGCAAATAATTACGGCCCGCCTCCCGGTTCGGCCGAAGAAAATTTTGGGAAGATAGTAAAGCAAGATTTTAAAGCTTACCGCGACGAAATGATTATTTCGACCAAAGCCGGTTACTTAATGTGGCCCGGCCCATACGGAGAATGGGGAAGCAGAAAGAATTTGCTGGCCAGCCTCGACCAAAGTTTAAAACGAATGGGATTGGAATATGTCGATATTTTTTATTCGCACCGTCCCGACCCCGACACACCCCTCGAAGAGACAATGATGGCTCTCGACAGGGCAGTCCGTTCGGGGAAAGCACTCTATGTTGGCATTTCGAACTACCCCGCCAATAAAGCAAAAGAGGCCTTTCGTATTTTAAAAGAGTTGGGCACTCCGGCCATTATTCACCAACCGAAATATTCGATGTTTGTGCGTTGGGTAGAAGATGAACTGTTGGACGTTTTAGAGGAAGAAGGTGTTGGTTGTATTCCTTTTTCGCCACTGGCACAGGGTTTATTAACCGATAAATATTTACATGGAGTTTTGGAAGATTCGAGAGCTGCACGCGAAGTGTTTTTAAAAAAAGCCGATGTCGACAGGGTGGCCGATAAAATTGTTTTGCTTAACGAAATTGCGCAGCAACGCCGACAGTCGCTGGCACAAATGGCTCTCGCCTGGGTTTTAAAAGACCCACGTATTACTTCCGTTTTAGTAGGTGCCAGCTCAATAAATCAGATTGAAGACAATGTGGACACATTAAAAAATACACGTTTTACTAACGATGAATTAAGGCAAATAGAAGAGTGTTTACGTTGAATTTGATAATTGCTTTTTACTGGTGAAAGTGAAAATAAAAGAAAAAGGATGATTCGAAAAGAACCATCCTTTTTTGTGAATAGAAAGGCCGGTCTAGCAACCAGCCCTTTCTCAATCAACCTAAAACCTAAACCAAAAACCAAACTTATAAATATTGTATAGATACCTCTTTTAAAGTAATGTTTGTAAGTACAACAACAGAAAACAAAAAAGGTTTAACTAATTAAATTTTTTTCTGAATAACGTGCATTTTAGAGGTAAAGGATATCATTGGGTAAATTGTATATAAAATAGTTTGTTATGCCAAATTAACCTTATTATGCCGTATTGAATCTATTCTTTTGCACAATATTATCGTTAAAATATTTTAACTCAACCTTGCACAAAATAATTTAAGCATTATAAAAGATTTGAGCCTTAATTTTGTCCATTAAGCCTAAAGTTAACATTGAGCAAGCGGGTTTAAGTTTCGGCACACAGCAAAACCACAAGCAAAATTCAAAGTCTGTTTCACCTTGCCATTGCGAACAGCGAGAAGGAAAGAGATTATTACGATTAAATAAGCGAATCGCCTTTTTTAATTTTTACGTCGGTAACAAACTGTTTAATTTGCTGCTCGTTCTCTTTTTTACAAATCATTAACACATCGTTCGATTCGGCAATAATATACCCGTCTAATCCTTGCAATACCGATATTTTTTCGCCCGAGATATCTACAATACAATTTTTAATTCCGTAGGTTAAAACATTGTCGCCACTAATTACATTCCCGGCTCGGTCTTTCTTTTTATTCTCGTACAATGCTCCCCAGGTTCCCAGGTCGCTCCAGCCAAAATCGGCAGTTAAAACATAAACATTCTTTGCTTTTTCCATCACTCCGTAGTCGATAGAAATTGCCGGGCATTCGGAATATGCTTTATTTATAAAATGAATTTCGTTGTTGGTGTTGTAAAGTTTAATTCCTTTTGCAAAAAGTGCTGTCACTTCGTGAAGATGTGTGTCGAAAGCCTGAATCATTGATGAGAGCGACCAGATAAAAATTCCTGAATTCCAGAAAAATTCACCGCTTTCAACAAAAATATTTGCCATCTCTTCGTCGGGTTTTTCGGTAAAGGTTTTTACTTTATATAAATTTTTTATTTCGTTAAAGCTGGTTCGTTTTTTTACCTGAATGTATCCGTAACCGGTTTCGGGGCGGTTTGGTTTTATGCCTAGTGTGAGCAATGCATTGTTTTCGGCAACAAACGAAAGTCCGGTTTTTATCTGTTTTATAAATTCCTCTTCTTTTAAAATAATATGGTCGGAGGGAGTTACAATTA
>WGCT01000128.1 GCA_015493625.1 Draconibacterium sp.
CTATTTATGCTTTTCGGGTATGGAATAATCCTCTCCTTTTGTCGTTTCCCCAACACCTTAATTAAATACTCGTTTGTATTTATGTCGGCATCTTTTAATTGTAACAACTCAGAAAGCCGAATTCCTGTTCCGTAAAGTAAATTTATTATTAATTTATCTCGTACTCCTGTAAAATCATCAGAAAAAAAGCCATCATCCAACAGATGGTTCAGATTGTGTTCTTCAACAAAGTTTGGTAATTTTTTTCTGATTTTTGGAAGAGGTAAATTAATTGCCGGATTTTGTTCAACTATTTGTTCTTTCATTAAAAACTTAAAGAAAGATTTTACAGTAGACACTTTCCGGTTTACCGAACGGGGTGCCAGTTCTTGTTCCATTAAATGAACAATCCAACTTCTAACCAATTTTGAATCGACCCCTTTAACATCAAATTCCCCGACCACTACTGCACAAAATTGCACAAACTGATCGAGGTCATTTTTGTAAGCCACTACGGTATGCGAAGAGAATCTCTTTTCATACCTTAAATAGTCGATAAACAATTCCTGATAATCCATTTTACAATCGAAAAATAAGAAAAACCAGGAATTACTAATTACGAATTAGTCTTCCTGTTCTTTTAACCCTTGCACGTAAATAGCTTTTTTCAACTCTTCTCTTCTTTTTATCGAAGGTTTTGTGTACTTCTTACGTTCGCGCAACTCTTTCATTACGCCTGTTTTTTCGAATTTCCTTTTGAACCTCTTAAGGGCTCTTTCTATGTTTTCGCCTTCTTTTACCGGAATAATTATCATTTCCTATCGGTTTTACTTTTAAAAATTGAGGCGCAAATTTAGAAATTATTCGTGTCATTTCAAATTTAAAAGAAAAAAATAACAAAACCTATGCAACAATTTTAAATTAAACATTTTTAACGGCAAGTAAAGTAGTGCCTTATTTTTTCAAAATCAACCGAGTCAATCTCCGTAAGCAACAGTATTTCTGCCGGTTTCTCGAATGCTCCATTTTTATCGCGATGGGTTAAAATTGCTTTCACCTGTTTTTTATTTAAATAGGGGTGTCTTAACAAATCATTATATTCTGCAAAATTAATTCTAATCGTTTTAATCAATGTTGTGTCGACCGAGATTCTCGACTCAATATTCACATATGTCTCTTTCGGAAAATTATAAACTTCCAACAACTGTTTTTTGGAATAGAAACCACCCAGTAATTTTCGATATTTAATAATTCGTGCAGCATAGACAGTTCCAATTCCTTTCAGTTTTACTAAATCGGCAGAGTCTGCCGAATTTAACTCAACACAGCAACTCTTTGTTGGCAAACCTGCAACTGCTTTTGTTGCTGTATCTTTTATTTTTATGTGCTTTTGTATACTTTTAAAAAACATTGAATCGATTCCATAAATTTTCAGAAGGTCTTTGGAACGATTAAAATGACCACCGCTGTTTCTGTAACGCAAAACATTTTCAGTTTGAAACCGGTTAAATCCAAATGTGTTCAGCGTTGTCGAGTCGCAACTGTTTGGGTCGAAATATCCGTGATAGCTTTTTACTCTTTTGGGGCGCACTACTTTCACTTTCCGCTTATTCCGAACTTCGATATTTATATAAGATTCTATGGCATTAAAAATAGAATCGTTCATTCCATAAATTTTACATAAATCTTGAGGATTACTGAATTTGCCCCCTGCTTTCCGGTAACGTATAATATTTTGTTTTACTGTATGGGGTAGATTTAGCGAATCGAGCAAACTGTGGGAGATTGTGTTTGGATTGAATTTAAAAAGTGTTTTTCGGGTTTTATCATCATGTACTCTCTTTTGCCATTTAGCCATCATTTGGTCGTACTCTTCCGGTGTGTACATGGGTTTTGGGTCGATGTTACGAATAATAATATTTGCAATAATTGCAAGGATAATAAGCCCACTTAAAATAAGCAGCGCATTTCTGTCGGATCGGGAGTAATTGTTTATTTCGTTAAAGAAACGCTTAAAGGGATTACTCATATCATGCTAAGTTTTGAGCAACATTTAATACTACCCTAAACTTATTAAAAAAAATTGGATGTATCTCCAAAAGTAACAAACAAATTATTGCCTGATTAGTTGATTAATTAAAAGTTAAGCAGTCCAATCTTATTCAGCAAAACAATAGCAATGGCAATAGGAGCAACAAATTTTACAAGAAACATAAAACTTGATAAGAATATTCCAGAGAGATTACCACCTTTTGCCACTTCGGCTTCAACTTTTTTACGGCCAAAAAACCAACCAATAAACAGAGCAATAAACAATCCGCCAACGGGCAACATTATATTTGCCGAGACCCAGTCCATTAAATCGAAAAAGCTAAGACCGAACAAAGTTACAGGAGAAAGAACACCCATCGACAATGAACACATTATTCCAAGCATTGAAATTAATACTGTTGCCAAAACTGTAGCACCCCGGCGCCCCATATTAAATTCCTCTTTAAAGTAAGCAACCACAACTTCTAATATTGATATTGATGATGTAAGTGCTGCAACCGTTAAGAGAATAAAAAACAGAATTGAAAACAAAAACCCACCGGGCATTTGATGAAATACATTTGGAAGAGTAATAAAAATTAACCCTGGTCCTTCGGCAGGTGCAATTCCGAAAGCAAATACTGCAGGAAAAATTGCAATGCCTGCTAAAATTGCAATAACGGTATCGGCAACTGTAACGTTAATAACCGTTTTAACAAGATTATTGTCTTTGCCGATGTACGACCCGTATGTAATTAAGGTTCCCATTCCCAAACTCAACGTAAAAAAGGCATGTCCTAGAGCACTAAGAATTCCGTCGCCGGTAAGTTTCGAAAAATCGGGCTTAAACAGAAACTCCAATCCGGCCATTGCTCCGTCAAGCGTTACCGATTTTATTGCTAGTCCTATTAAAATAAGTACCAAAAGCGGCATGAGTATTTTATTAAATTTTTCAATTCCTTTTTTTATTCCAACAATAACAATTGCTGCCGTAGCCAACATAAAAATAAGCTGATAAATAACCGGTTGCACAGGTGATTCGATAAATGTTGAAAAGAGAGAATTTATTTGTTCAGGACTTTTACTTGCAAAACCATCTTGAATTGAAACAATAATATAATGAACACTCCACCCTGCCACTACTCCATAAAACGACAAAATTAAAAAGGCAGCCCCCACGCCCAAAATACCAATGTATTTCCAAGGTGTTCCGGGAGCTAAAACTTTAAAAGCGCCAAAAGCATTTCGCTGCGATTTTCGCCCGATAATAAGTTCTGAAAGCATAACCGGCAACCCTATGGCAACAATAAAAGCCAGATAAACAAATAAAAAAGCCGCACCTCCGTAAACACCTGCTATATAAGGGAATTTCCAAATATTACCCAGCCCCACAGCCGAACCTGCAGCTGCTGCAATTACACCAAATGTCGATCCGAACTTATCTCTTTTCTGATTTTTATCTGCCATACAAAATTTGTAAAATTGAGACTAAATTACCTAATTACTTATGTTTTATAAGTTTCGGCTGCTAAAATGCAAAAAAATAACTGAGCATAAAAATATTACAATAGATTTGAAAATTGAATTACAGTTAAAATGGATATCCGATGGCAAAAGAGAGATAAAAATCATCGCGCACTATTGGCCGCACACCAATAATCCACCCCCTGCCTTCGTCTTGTGCCGGGTCTCTCAGTTTCATTCCAAGGTCGATTCTTAAAATAAAATAGTTTAAATCGAAACGCACTCCGGTTCCGGTACCAAATGCAATTTGCTTATAAAACCGGTTAAATTTAAAGAGGGCACCTTCACGATTGTCTTTTTCATTTATCGACCAAATATTTCCGGCATCGAGGAACAATGCTCCCTCAAGGAAACTCATTAATTTAAAACGATATTCAAAATTTGCCTCTATTTTTATGTCGGCCGATTGATTTGGATATGCATTTGGAGGTGCTTTGTACGAGCCCGGCCCCAACGAACGAACCTGCCATGCACGAATTCCGTTAGCACCGCCTGTAAAGTATTTTTTCTCGAAAGGCAAAACATCGAAGTTGCCATACGGAACGCCAATTCCAAAAAATGCCCGCCCCACAAGCGCATTGTATTCATCAATCTGATGACTATGACTGTACTCAATATCGCTCTTTATATATTGTGCAAACCGAGTATTAAACAATTGGTAATACTCAACCGTTCCAAGGCCTGTAGTATCTTCAACCGAAACTTTTGTCCAGTTAAACGTTTTGGCAAGCGCCCACAAAAAGTTACCTGCCGACTCAATATTAAAACGAATGTATGTGTAATCTTTTTTTGAATGCAGCTGCTGGTTGTTATAAACCAACGAATAGTTCATTGCCATAATCAGGTGGTCGGTAAAACTGCTTTTTATGTAGAGGTCTTCAATATCATCAATAAAATCCTGGTCGAATTCAAAGAGTTTAACTTTATTTAGGTCCGCTAAATTCCAAGTATGACGTAAACTTTGCGTTGTTTTCCATTCGTAACCAAATTTCAGAGTAGCAATTGTTCGCGTGTATTCCGGTCGTTTCTGGAAGTTAAAGCCCATGCCAATAACCGTTTTGGGCAAAAAACGTTCGAAATTATTTATAAAATTTCCCGGCCCTAACAATTTCGGGATGATAAGTTTTGTATCGATTCCAAGTTCGAGTGTATTAAAATAATTTGACACACTGTCAATAAGGTGCTGCAATCGCTCGGTTGCCCCTTTTAAACGAAGCTGAAAAACCTCTGCTCCTTTAAATAAATTCCGGTGCTGATAATAGATATTTCCGGCTACGCCAAAGTTCCCCGAGGTGTTTGTCCCTTCAATATCGAACGAAGTAGATTGTTTCCTAAGCGGAGCCAATCGGATATTACAATTTAAAAGGTTTGTGTCGCGACTAAACGAGGGCTCTTTAAATTGAATATCGACAAAGCGAAATTGCCTGAGCCGGTTAAACGCATTAAATGTTCGCTCAACCTCATTTGCCCGAAACATATCTCCGTGATGCATCAACATTGTTCGATCGAATAGCCCGCGAGGATAAGTAACTTGTTTAAACAGGTAAACAGTAGTATTATCCCACGACACTGTATCGGAGAATTTCAAAATACTATCGCGAGCTGCCGACACAGAAGTATTTCCGGGTAATATTGAAAAATTAAAGTGGTTTAAATAATAAGGTTTAAACACTTTTGCAGAATCGACCTGCGAATTTTTCGAAGGTGAAATGTACATATCTAAAGCAATCTGTTTCGAAACATTACTGCTATCGGCAAGAAACCGAATATTTTCTTTTGAAAAATAGTAATATCCATTGTTTCTGAAC
>WGCT01000129.1 GCA_015493625.1 Draconibacterium sp.
ACTAAAAATACCATTCATCATTTAAATAACGTTATTCTAACGAAATATTATTTTTTATATTTGTTAAATCTTAAAGATAAAAACATGATTCAAAAATATTCATTGCTGGTATTCAGCCTTTTCCTAATTATTTTCTCGTCGTGTGTTTCGAAAAAGAAATTTCTTGAAATGCAGGATGGTCGACTAAAAGCCGAAGAACTTTCGCGTAAACTCAGCGACGAAAACAACGCTAAAGCAGAGCGAATAAAAGCATTAATAGCCGATTTCGAAAGTATGAAAAACGAGCTGCTCGAAAGTAATGCAATAAAAGATAACTACATTGATACGTTGAACCGCAAAATATTTTTGCTCAACGAAGACCTGAGCAAACGGGAAGAGTCGTTGCAGGAAACCAGCTTTAATCTCGATTTTGAAAAACAGCGTTTAACCAATGCATTAAGCAGCAAAGACAAAACAATAAAAGCGTTACAGGCGCAGGTTGAAGATTTAAAAACCGAGGCATATAATGTTTCCACGGTAGTTAATCAAAAAGATTTTGAGATTGGAAAACTAAAAGATAAAGTTCACGCTCAGGAAGGGAAAATAGCTGAAGGCGAAACTAAAATTACGGAACTTCAGTCGCAACTTAAAAAAGTTGAAGCCGACACAAAGAAATTGCAGTCGCAATTAAAAGAGAAAGATGCAACAATTATGCGTCTCGAAAACAACGTAAAATTATTAAAGAAAGAGATTGGCAAATAATTTTTTATAAATCAACTAAAACTAAAATGATGAAAAAACTGGTACTATTTGTTTTTGTTGCACTACTCGGGTTTGCAACAATGAGTTGCGGCGACGGGACAAAACCTATTTTTAATGGCGAAAATCTGGATGGCTGGATTATTCATGGTACCGAAAAGTGGTACGTTAAAGACGGCTTGCTAATTTGCGAAAGCGGCCCCGATAAAAAATACGGTTACCTTTCGACAGAAAAAAATTACGATGATTTTGAACTGACACTTGAGTTTTTGCAGAAAGCCGATGGAAACAGCGGTGTTTTCTTTCGTTCAACTTTTGAGGGAACAAAAGTTAGTGGCTGGCAAGTAGAAGTTGCTCCTCCAAACCACGACACTGGCGGTATTTACGAATCGTACGGTCGCGGTTGGCTGGTTCAAATTCCCGACGAAAAGGAGAACATCCTGAAAATGGGCGAGTGGAATAAAATGAAAATAAGAGTGGTGGGCGGCCACGTTACAACCTGGCTAAACGGGCAACAAATGGTCGATATTACCGACGACAAAATAGCTAAAGGAAAAGGTGCAATTGCTTTGCAAATTCATGCAGGCGGCGGAATTAAGGTGTTGTGGCGAAATTTAAGAATTAAGGAGTTGTAAAAAATTCGAAAAAACGGTCATTCTACTTATAGTAAATGACCGTTTTTTTTTTGATGAATAGATTGTGTTTTCCAAAGGAATTCCTTCGGAAGACATAAGACAAAAAACAGATTACTGAAATACAGCCACCTAACACAGTTTATGTTCTTCTGCATTTTGTTGATTATTATTACCATATAAAATATACCGAACCATTATTCGAGAAAAGAGTACATAGGGCCTACATTTTAGAATTTCTCAAAAACACCAAGTCCAAAAAGTGCAAAGTCGTATTTTACAGGGTCGTCCGGGTCGAATTCTCTCAACACAGTAGTTATCTCTTCTACCGCTTTCCAATCGTTCGATTTGCGCTGCAACAGCCCCAGTTTGCGTCCTACGTTGCCGGTGTGTACATCGAGAGGTAACATCAGTTTTTCTTTTGGAATTTTGTTCCATATTCCAAAATCAACTCCACCTAAATTGCTACGAACCATCCACCGTAAAAACATATTCAGCCGTTTTGCTGCCGCTCCGTTTTTTACATTCGATATATGTTTCCGGGTACGTTCGCCGGCAAGTTCAAAAAACACCGAATAGAAATATTCCAATGCCGATTTTACCGATTCATCGTTTGAATAACCTTTCTCGAAAACCGATTGCAATCCGCCATGGTTTTTATAGATATTCCGTAACGAACGAATAAAATAGATACAATCGGTACCATTAAATGTGCGGTGTACAAATTTTTCGAGTTGTTGAATTTCGGAGTGCGAAGCGCTTAAAACAAAGTACGAGGGTTGGTTTCCCATTAACAACATCAGCTTTTCGGCATTTTTAATAATTGCTGCGCGGTTGCCCCAGGCAATTGTTGCAGCTAAAAATCCTGCTATTTCAATATCCTCTTTCTCTGTATATTTTCGCGGAACCTGAATGGGGTCGGTTTCAATAAAAGCAGGTTGATGATATGTTTCAACCTTTTCGTCAAGAAATGATTTTAACTCGGCTGAATTCATAAAAAAGCGATATGCGATTAAAGGTGATTTCCGGGTTCAATAATTCCGTCTTTTATATGAATAATTTTATCGGAACTGTCGGCAAAGTTATCGTCGTGTGTTACAATTACAAATGTTTGTCCAAAGTCGTCGCGAAGCTTAAAAAGCAACTCGTGCAGTTCGTTACGATTAGCTGTATCTAAATTTCCCGAAGGTTCGTCGGCCAGCACTACCGACGGATAATTTACCAACGCACGCGCAACAGCCACCCGCTGTTTTTCTCCTCCCGAAAGCTCCGACGGTTTATGTTCTGCTCTATTTGTCAATCCCAAATAGTCGAACAATTCTAAGGTTCGTTTTTCGGCATCGTTTTTCGATTTTCCGGCTATAAAAGCGGGAATACAAACATTCTCGAGTGCTGTAAATTCGGGTAAAAGGTGGTGAAACTGAAATACAAAACCAATCTCGCGGTTACGAAAATCAGCCATCTCTTTTTCTGAAAATGAGGAGATATTTTTATTGTTAAAAAAAATTGAACCACTATCGGGATTACTCAATGTACCCAGAATTTGCAATAGTGTAGTTTTCCCCGCTCCACTTGCTCCAACAATTGAGTGAATCTCGCCTTTTGGAATTTCAAGATTAATTCCTTTTAAAACCTTAAGCGTGCCAAACGATTTTTTTATGTTTTCTGCCCGAATCATCAGATATTAGAATTTTACTTTAATTAATAACTCGAAACTTACATGAATAGTATTTCCCAAATCAGATAAAAAATATAAATGGCAATTAACAAAATGCCGGTAACTTTACCCACTTTCCATTTGCTAAAGAGAAGCATAATAAGAAGGAGAACCACCGAGGCAAACAGTATTTCCGACGATCTATACAAATCGTCGCCACCGGCACTAATTGTCTCTCCCGAAACGAGCATTACAACTAAAAACGGGAGTCCAATTCCCACAAGAATATCAAATATATTCGACCCCAGTGCATTGCTTACAGCCATGTCGGCACGTCCTTGCCGTGCTACAATAACCGACGAAAAAAGGTCGGGAATTGATGTGCCAACCGCAAGAATTGTTAGTGCAATAATTGCCTCGGGAATATGTAAAAGGAGTGCCGAAGCAACTGCAACCTCAACCAAAACATAACTTATTGCTGCAATAAATACAATGGAGATAATAAAGATAGAGTAATAATGTTTTTGTGAGGGAAAAATAAGTTTCAGAAACCAATCGATGGATTTTGATATTCTGCTCTGTTTGCCGTGCACTTTTTCTTCAACAGAACCCTGCATGTCGTTATACGGCAATAGCTTCCGCCAATAAACTGCTGCCAGAGCATACAACACATAAACTGCCAAAAAAATTGCAGCTTCAACAGGAGTTAGCGCACCGTCGCGAATAAACAAAACTAATAGAGCCACTGCTGTGGTATAAAACAGCAAATCGCGAATCATAGGTTGCCAGGTAAGTTTTGTATTTTTTTTTGCTACAAAAGCGGCAGCTCCCACAATTACAAGTAGATTAAAAATTGCGCTTCCAACAATACTGCCCATTCCAATAGCCTGATGATTACCGGGTTTAAGCACAGCAAAAAGAGCCACAAAAAGTTCGGGAGCACTACTGCCCATTGCCATTAAAGTGGCTCCGGCTGCATCGTTCGACAAATTAAGGTCTTTTGAAATTTTATCGAGTGAGGAGATAAAAAACAGATCGACAATTCGTGCCAGTAGAAAAAAGCAGAGCAACAATATTAGTATATAAATTGCAATCATCAATCTTTTACTGGTTAGTTTTAGTCTTCAAAATGATCTGTTATTCCTTTTTTAATATCACTGGTTTCTTTATTAACCGTTGAGGTTACATCGTCGATATCTTTTTTTATATCAGCAGAATAGTCGTTTAGTTCGCGTTTAATTTCGTTTGTTGCTTTTTTAAATTCGCGCATTCCTTTTCCCAACGTTTTGGCAATATCGGGAATTGCTTTTGCTCCGAAAAACAGCAATGCTAAAAGCATCACTAAAACCATTTCGGCACCACTAATAAATAATATATAATTTGTCATTGGTCTCTTTTTAACGTGCAAATATACTCAA
>WGCT01000130.1 GCA_015493625.1 Draconibacterium sp.
ATAGATACCTTTCAGTCTTATATTACAAAAGTTCTTAAAAATGAAAAATATTGCAGCAGTATTGTTTTTTTTGTCAATTTTTATGGTTTCGTGTACTAAAAAAAAGGTCTATCGCGATGTCTCCTTTTATAGCGATGCTTTTCAAACCGAACGAATGTACCGCATTTATCTACCCAAAGATTATGATGAGAACAGCAACAAAAGATACCCGGTAGTTTACTATTTTCACGGATACGGAGGGCGATACAAATGGGATTCGTACGACATTGAAGACGATATTAATTATCGAAAAAACGGAAGGAAAGAACCGCCGATGGTAATGGAATGGAGCAATTATGTTACCACTCACGATGTAATAATTGTTACATGGGATGGTTACGAACCCAAACTAAATCCGGGATTAAAGTTTCGGGAAGGGATAAAATACGGCAGTTGTAAACCATACGATTTTATTCGTGCACACGATATGGGGAAAGACAAATTCAGAGGTTGGGATTACCGTAAATATTTTCGCAATTTGGTAAATCACGTCGATTCGCATTTTCGAACTTTCGCCGACAGAGACCACCGGGCAGTAACCGGTTTAAGTATGGGCGGACTTACATCAATTTACATTGCCGGGCAGTGCAAAGACCTTGTGGGGTCAATCAGCACATTCGACCCCGCCGACAACCTCCCATATTACGGGCCAAAAGGGAAACAGGTGGTTTTTCCTGTTCTCGAAATGTATCGGTCGCTAAAAGGTTTGCCGGTGCGATTAACTATGACCGATGGCGACTGGCTAAAATACAACGACTGGGAAATGAAACGTATTTTCGACGCAGCCGACCTCACATCTTTCGAATTTCATTTGGCCGATTATCCAAATCATTGGGCAGGCGATACGCAAAACCAACTCGATTTTCATATGCGCGAATTCTTAAAAAAACATCGCACCCCTCTAAACTGGGGGCACGTTTGCACCGCATATCCTTCGTTTTCAGCGTGGGATTACTCGTTTAAGGTGGAACGCCCACAACCTGCTTTATCGCTACTCCAAAATGTTTCTCCCCGGCAAATTACCTATATTTCGCGTACATTTATTCCCGATGGGCCAATTGTTCAAAACGAAAATATTTCTATCTCAACAAGCAAAATATACTCGTCCTCAAAAATGTACGATTTGATTCTTTACAACCTCTCGTCAAAAAAGTTTCAGAAAAAAGAGCTGAAATCATCAGCCGATGGAAAACTTAATTTTAAAATTGACGGAGGGGGCTATTTAATTGGGATAAACCGGCATGATGATGCAAAATCGCCCAATTTAAGAGTTGTTCAGAAAAACAATAGAGAGTACTATTTTTTTGAAGAGCACAAATCTTACGGAGTCGATTTCAGTTTAATTAATGTTGGTTGCGGAGATGCTAAAAATATAAAAGTGAGGGCTTTTTCGAATCATCCTTACATTCATTTTTCCGACAGCATTGTTCACATTCAAAAGATTCAACCGGCAAAATCGGCTGAATTAAACAGGGCATTTGATTTTACAATTTCTCAATACACCGATTCGAGTTTTGTGGGAACACTGTTTTTCGAGATTTCGGAAAACGGAGCTGTTGCCGACACGCAGCGCGTGATGTTTTTTACCACTTCAAAATCGGTAGAAATAAGAGATAAAAACGATATTATAATTTTGGATGGCCGCACAGTAAAAGATGTTCCTATTTACAGACAGGGGCCAAATACAATTGGCAAAGGCGACATTTCGGGTGGAACAGGAAATGGTAACGGAGTTATAAACCGGGGCGAGAACATTCTGATACAAGTAAAACTTGAAAAGGGAATGGCACCCAACGATTCGGCAACTTTTCATCGTACTTTTCTGGTTAACTATTTCGATGACCCGTACCTGAAAGTAAACCGGTTAAATTATGAAGAGCGATTACGACAAGCGTCAAAAACCCATATATCATCAGTTCTTTCTATCGACAAAAATACACCGCCGGGCCATATTTTTAATTTGTGGTTAAAAGTAGAAAGTTTGTATAACGATAAAAACGACCCGGATTCGGATGCAGCAATTTATGCACACCATTACGATTATCGATGGGTTCGATTAAAACTGGACGATTAAAGTGAACTATTCTTACAAATTATTATTTGCAAGCAAATTGCATTTTTCGAAATAGACCTACACTATTTCGAAGCATCTGCCACATCACTCAGTACTCTTCTGAAATTTTTAGTTGTTACTTTTCGCGTATTGTATTTTTTCAGACACCCTTGATGTTCGCTGTCGGTAGGATAAGTTTCGTTTGAACCGTATGGATAACAACTCATTTCGCGAAATGGTAAAGGTTCAACATTTTTTCCTGTGGCTGTATTCATATCGCCATCTTTCACCCACCCTACACTATGAATCAGAAAGTCGCGTTTCCAACCTTTGGGCAACTCGGGCAATCCGGCAGCATCGAATGTAATCGTTGTTTCGTCGCCCGCATTTTTTACAATATATTTATTATCGGGAGCAATAAGCAGCGGAAGGACATCGCC
>WGCT01000131.1 GCA_015493625.1 Draconibacterium sp.
GTATTTGGTTAAAATATTTCCCATACTCTGGCGTCCTTTAATTGCCAGTTCGCTTAAATCTTCTTCGAAAATAAGTTTCTTAATTCGTGGTTTTGGTTTTAAAACAACTTTTAAAACTTCGGCTTCGCCGTTTGGGTTTGCCGAGAAATAGATAATTCGAGAGCCTTTTGTTGCTTTGGTAAGGTTGTACTCTTTGTCGCGCGTTACACCGGTAACAAAAAAGCGTTTCATATACGAGTAGCCCGATTTTCCATCGCGGTACACCACATTGTAAATCGTTCGTTTATCGTTTTTCTTGAAAATGGCAATGTGTAGCGGGTTTTTGCCAATAAATGCTTTGTCTGAAACTTTGGTGATAAAATACGACCCGTCGCGGCGGAAAACAATAATATCGTCAATGTCGGAGCAGTCGCAAATAAACTCCGATTTTTTTAGCCCGGTACCAATAAATCCTTCTTTACGATCGATGTATAGTTTTTCGTTTCTAACCACAACTTTCGAAGCCACAATATTTTCGAAGCTACGTATTTCCGTTTTCCGGTCGCGGCCTTTCCCATATTTTGTTTTCAGGTGTTGAAACCATTTTATGGTAAACGGAACAATGTTGCTTATATTCTTTTCTACTCCCGCAATTTCGTCCTCAATGGCCAAAAGGTGGTCGTTGGCTTTATCTTTATTAAATTTAAGAATGCGAGCCATTCTTATTTCCATCAGTTTCAGAATATCTTCGCGGGTAATTTCGCGTTTCAATTTTGGTTTCCACGGGTCGAGTCGTTTATCGATGTGTGCAACGGCTGCATCCATATTTTCCGAGTCCTCGAACTTTTTATCTTTATAAATGCGTTCTTCAATAAATATTTTTTCGAGTGAAGAGAAGTGCCAGGCCTCTTCGAGCTCAGCCTTTTTTATCTCCAGCTCCAGTTTTAATAACTTCAGTGTACTGTCGGTGGAGCGGCGCAAAATCTCTTTCACCCCAATAAACAGGGGCTTATCGTTTTCAATAATACACGAGTTGGGCGAGAGCGACATTTCGCAATCGGTAAAAGCGTAAAGTGCGTCGATGGTGTTGTCGGACGAAACGCCCGATGCCAAATGAACTATGATTTCGACAAACTCGGCTGTGTTATCGTCAATTTTTTTGATTTTTATTTTGCCCTTTTCGTTGGCTTTAATAATCGATTCGATTAACGACGACGTAGTTTTTCCGTAGGGAACTTCGGTAATTACCAGCGTTTTATTATCGCGCTTTTCAATTTTTGCACGCACTTTTACCGACCCGCCACGTAGCCCGTCGTTATATTTACTAAAGTCGGCCGATCCTCCTGTCGGGAAATCGGGAACCAACTCAAAATCTTTATTTTTCAGATACGCTATTGAAGCATCGATTAATTCGTTGAAATTGTGCGGGAACAGTTTCGATGCCAGTCCAACCGCAATTCCGTCGACACCCTGAGCCAAAAGAAGCGGGAATTTTACGGGAAGCGTTACCGGTTCTCTTTTACGTCCGTCGTACGAAAGTTTCCATTCGGTAGTTTTGGGATTGAACAGAACTTCTAACGCAAATTTCGACAAGCGTGCTTCAATATACCGTGGAGCAGCCGAGCTGTCGCCGGTAAGAATATTCCCCCAGTTTCCCTGTGTGTCAATCAGCAGCTCTTTTTGCCCGAGTTGTACGGTTGCATCGGCAATCGATGCGTCGCCGTGTGGGTGGTACTGCATGGTTTGCCCTATTATGTTGGCCACTTTGTTGTAGCGTCCGTCGTCCATTTCGCGCATGGCGTGCATAATACGGCGTTGCACAGGTTTTAATCCGTCGTTAATGTATGGAACAGCCCGCTCTAAAATTACATACGATGCGTAATCGAGAAACCATTTGCGATACATTCCCGAAAGATAGGTAACTGTATCTTTTACGCCCTCTTCCTGAATCTCCTCTTCAGGTACAATCTCATCGTCCTGAATCTTTTCGTTATTTAAATTCTCTTCTGCCATCTATTGTTATTCTTCCTCTAAAATGGTTTTATGCAACTTCATCTTTTTCAACATATAAGTTATCAATAATAAACTCCTGTCGTGTTGGTGTGTTTTTCCCCATGTAAAATTCGAGCATTTCGGCTACCGATTCATGTTTTTTCAAAACAACCGGATCGAGCCGTATATTGTTGCCAATAAAGTGTTTAAACTCGTCTGGTGAAATTTCTCCCAGCCCTTTAAACCGTGTAATTTCCGGTTTTCCTTTCAGTTTTATTATTGCTTTTTCTTTTTCCTCTTCCGAGTAACAGTAGTAGGTTTTTTTCTTATTTCGTACTCTAAACAGCGGAGTTTGCAAAATATAAACATGCCCTTTTTTTATGAGTTCCGGGAAAAACTGTAAAAAGAATGTAATTAGCAACAGTCGAATGTGCATTCCGTCAACGTCGGCATCGGTGGCTATAATTACTTTGTTGTAGCGTAAATCTTCCAAGCTGTCTTCTATGTTTAGGGCTGCCTGAAGCAGGTTAAACTCTTCGTTTTCGTAAACCACTTTTTTTGTTAATCCGAAAGTGTTTAACGGTTTTCCTTTTAAACTAAAAACTGCTTGAGTATTTACATCGCGCGATTTGGTAATGGAGCCGCTTGCCGAATCGCCCTCGGTAATAAATATGCTCGACTCCTCTTTCCCCTCTTTTTTTCCGTTGAAATGAATGCGGCAGTCGCGCAGTTTTTTATTATGAAGGCTCGATTTTTTTGCCCGCTGTTTGGCAAGTTTTTTTATTCCCGAAATGGCTTTCCGCTCGCGTTCCGACTCAACAATCCGGCGTAACAGAACTTCAGCAGTATCGGGGTTTTTATGTAAAAAGTTGTTTAACTCTTTGTGCAAAAAGTTGGAAACGTGTGCTCGAACAGAGGGGCCTTCCGGGCCAATATCTTTCGAGCCCAGCTTTGTTTTTGTTTGCGATTCGAAAACGGGCTCTTCAACTTTAATGCTAATTGCTGCAACAATTGATGCGCGAATGTCGGAGGGGTCGTAATCTTTTTTGTAAAACTCGCGGATGGTTTTTACAATTACCTCACGAAATGCCTGTAAATGTGTTCCTCCCTGTGTAGTGTGTTGTCCGTTTACAAACGAGTAGTAATCTTCGCCGTATTGGTTTCCATGCGTTATTGCCACCTCAATATCCTCACCTCTCAGGTGTATTATCGGATAGATGGGGTGGTGATCCATATTTTCTTCGAGTAAATCGCGCAATCCGTTTCTCGAATGGTACTTTTCGCCATTAAACTCAATGGTCAGTCCTGCGTTCAGAAACGTATAGTTTTTTAGCATATTAACCACATAGTCGCTAATGTACCTGAACTTTTTGAATATGGTTTGATCGGGCACAAAACTTACACTTGTACCATTCTCCTCTTCAACGCCTGTATAATCTTTTTCGTCGATTTTAATTCCACGGCTAAAGGAAACCTCTTTGGCAACACCTTCGCGAACGGCTTTTATTACGAAATTCGCCGAGAGTGCATTTACCGCTTTAATACCTACACCGTTTAGTCCTACCGACTTTTTAAACACTTTCGAATCGTATTTTGCTCCGGTATTCATTTTGCTTGCAACATCTACCAGTTTCCCTAACGGTATTCCACGGCCATAATCGCGAATAGAAACTTTGTCCTGATCGATTTCTACGGTAATTCTTTTCCCGTACCCCATCATAAATTCATCGACCGAATTATCGAGTACCTCTTTCAGAAGCACATAAATTCCATCGTCGGCAGTAGAACCGTCGCCCAATTTCCCAATATACATTCCCGGACGTTTCCTGATATGTTCCTGCCAGTCTAAAGTTCTTATCGTTCCTTCGTCGTACTGTTGAGTCATAATTTATGCAATTTGTGACAAATATAATCAAACAACTCTGCAATTATGCGGTTTTCGTCAAGCAGTAACTAACAAAATAAAGTTGAAAAATATTGGATAAAAACCGAAAAGCTATTTGGGGTGATTTTATTGTTTAAATACCGGGAAAGTGACGATTTATTGCAATTAAATAATCCCCATTTTTTTCATTAAAAATGTTGCATTCATTGTTTTTGTAACCCCGTCGGTAAGTTTGTAGTCGAAAATCATTTCGTTGTTTTCAATCTTAATTTCGAAACATTTGTTGAAAACTTGCTGTGGGAAACTTTTTTCCATTTCGCTTAGTTTTAAATCGTGTGTGGCAATAAGCGAAACCGATTTTAACTCAATTAGTTTTTTTATCAGCTCTTTTGAGCCGTTTAGTTTGTCGATTGAATTTGTTCCTTTCAGCATTTCGTCGAGAATGACAAAGATACGTTCGCCATTTCGCAGTCGCTCTAAAACACCTTTTAGTCTTTTTAGCTCGGCAAAAAAGTACGATTCGTCTTTTAGCAACGAGTCGGTTGTTCGCATATTTGTGTAAATTGGAATGGGTGTTAGAGTCATTTTTCCGGCACAAACCGGTGCACCAAGCCTCCCCAAAATAAGGTTAACGCCCACGGTTCGAAGAAATGTGCTTTTCCCTGCCATATTTGCGCCTGTAACAATTACAACCTTCGACCAGCCGGCAATTTCTATGTTGTTACAAATTCGTTTTTGGGCTCTTAAAAGCGGGTGCCCCAACTCTTCTGCCTGCAACAGAAAACCACCGTCGTGTATTTTGGGGAACGTGAACGCCGGGTGGTTGTTGGTAAAATTTGCCAAACTAATAAGTGCATCGAATTCTGCAATTACATCGACCCAAACAGCCACTTTTTTATGATTTCTCCGATGCCAGCTCCAGAGATGATAGATACAACGAATATCCCACAAAAAGAACGAATTCAGAAAAATACCAACAATTAAATTTTGTCGGTACTCCAGCTCTTTCACCAAACTTTTCAGCTGCTTAAAAACAAGGCTTGCACGTTCCGGTTTTAAAACTTTTTGTTGAACTTCTTGTAAATATTCAGAGCTGAATTTGCGCTCTTCAATAAATTGTAAAAGCTGCATGTATTTTCCGAGCAGTTCCGATTTTCGCCCAAAATAGGAGAAATATTGTGTAATTCTTTTCCAAAAAAAATAGATGAATATCCATTGCAGAAGTACAGCAAATGCAAGGTAAAAGTTCGAAATTCCGAGAAATGCAGGAATCGCCGAAAGCACCGTAACTATTGGCAGAATACGAATTAACCACTTTACTTTTGCTTGATTATGCAGTGGCAGCTCATCGGTTGCCCACGTTTTTATTTCGGTGCTCATCTGCTCTGTTTCGCGAAACAGTTTTCCGTTGGCAAGAAAATGAATTCGCCAGTTTGGTATTAGCGACAACTCTTCAATAGCTTGTTGTCTTTTTTCAATCTCCTCTTTTTTTGTTGACGGATGAGTGAGGCGGTTTGCCAGAAGTTGTTTGCCGTTTATGGTTGAAGTGCGATTTAAAAACTGAAACAGCGAACCTTCTCCAAAAAGGTCTAAATCGTACGAAAAAAAGTGGTTGGTATCTAAAAATTCTTTTCCGTTTGCGAAATGCGTAAACGAGTGTTGAAGTGCCAGCAACTCATCTTCAGCCAGCTTTTTAAGCTCAATATATTTTCTCTTCATCTTTTCGAGTTGAAGGTTCCTTTTAATTAAAAAGAAAAAGAGAAGAATTGCCGAAAAGGAGATGCCAAAGGTTATTTGGCTGTTCCATCGAAAAACAAAAACAGGAGCAAAAATAAACAGGAAAGCCAGAAACCGATACCAGCCAAATCGGTGTACTTTACGTGTTATTGAAGTGAGTTTTGTTGAATATACTTCGAGTTTTTCGGTGTAAAAATCAACTGCCGGTGTGCCCATTATAAATAGTTGTAATGGTGAAGAATATAGGTCATTATAGTAAACGAGAGTACGGAAACGCTAAATACGAGGAATACTATTTTGAAATTTGTTTTTGAGAGTTTTGTTTTTTCAATTTTTGGCGATTTTGCAATAAAAAAATGGTTCTCAACAAACATCATTAGTTTAAACATAACAAATGCAATCAGCCATCCTAAAATGGCGCCTCCCAAAATGTCGAGTGGGTAATGTACACCTGCATAAATGCGCGAATATGAGATTACAACTGCCCAGAATAACATTAGAAAGAGGTAGCTTCGGTTTTTAAAAATAAGCGATGTAAACCCAAAAATTGCAAACATATTGGCAGCGTGCGACGACACAAACCCGTGCAATCCACCTTTGCGAAAAACATTGTGAACCAAATGCTCGATTGACGGCTCGTAAACAGGTCGTAGTCGTTGTACCGACTCTTTAATCAGCACCGAAATCTGGTCGCTGGCAACAACTGTTAACACCAAAAAAAGCAAAATTAAAACCGATTTACTCCGGTAGTTTTTAATAAAAAAATAGACAATACTGAGGTAGAGAGGAATCCACGTCTCTTTGCGGGTTATCATCAACATTATTGTGTCCCAAAAACTGGTATGAAAACTGTTTAAATAGAGAAACAGCTCTTTGTCGAGTTCGATTATATTTTGCAGCCACTCCATTTGTTTAACTGTTCAGAATTTCCCAGATTTTATCTTTTAATTGTTGGATATTTTGCCCGGTTACCGATGAAAAAAACAGATGAGGAATTCCTTCCAGTTCGGCACTAATTTCGCTCATCAACTCTTCGTCGAGCATATCGGCTTTGCTTATTCCGAGGAAACGTTGCTTGTCTAACAGTTCAGGGTTGTATTTTTCAAGTTCGCTCATCAGAATTTTAAACTCTTTCAGGTGGTCGTCGCTGTCGGCCGGAACCATAAACAGCAGCATCGAGTTTCTTTCGATATGGCGTAAAAACCGCAATCCCAATCCTTTTCCTTCGCTGGCACCTTCTATTATTCCGGGAATATCGGCCATAACAAACGAGCGTTGTTCGCGGTGCCCCACAATGCCAAGATTTGGCACCAGTGTTGTAAAATGGTACTCGGCAATTTTTGGTTTTGCTGCCGATACTACCGACAGAAGCGTTGATTTTCCAGCGCTTGGAAATCCTACCAGCCCTACATCGGCCAAAACTTTCAGTTCCAGAATTCGCCAACCTTCAAAGCCTTCTTCGCCGGGTTGAGCATAGCGCGGAGTTTGGTTAGTAGCTGTTTTAAAATGGTCGTTTCCCCAGCCGCCTTTTCCTCCTTTTGCCAGAATATGCTCTTCGCCGTCTTCCGATATTTCAAACAGCACTTCACCTGTTTCGGCATCTTTTGCAATGGTTCCCAAAGGCACCTCCAAATATATATCTTCGCCGTCGGCACCCGAGCTGCGCTGTTTTCCTCCCGGTTCGCCAATTCCTGCTTTTATATGTTTCCGGTATTTCAGGTGCAGTAGTGTCCACATCTGTTTATTCCCAACCACAATTATATGGCCGCCTCTTCCACCGTCGCCACCATCGGGGCCACCGTAGGCAATAAATTTTTCGCGCCTCATATGGTGCGAACCTGCTCCGCCGTGCCCCGATTTACAATGGATTTTTACGTAATCAACAAAATTCGATTCAGCCATTTTTCTGTGTTAAGAAATATTTTTTAGTGACGATTAAAATTGATCGACAACTTCCTTTAGCCGGCGGGAAATGTCTTCAACAGTCCCCATTCCGTTAATTGCATAGAATTTATTTTGAGATTTATAATACTCTATTAAAGGGAAAGTCTTTTCGTTATAAACATTAATTCTGTTTTTAATCACTGCTTGATTTTGGTCGTCGACCCGGCCCGAAATCTGTGCCCGATTAAGCAACCGCTTAATTAATTCCTCTTTTTCAACTTCTAAACTTAACATTCCCAAAATAGGCACATTGTTTTTGTTTAGCATTTCGTCTAAAGCTTGTGCCTGCGGAACTGTTCTTGGAAACCCGTCGAAAATAAATCCCTGTGCATCGGGGTATTTTTTTAGTGTGTTTCTAATCATTCCAATTACAATATTGTCGGGGGCAAGTTCTCCTTTGTCCATATACTGTTTGGCTTCAATTCCCAGTGCAGTACCTTCGGCAATCCGGCTTCTCAACAGGTCGCCTGTCGACAAATGAATAAGTCCGTATTCTTCTTTCAGAAAGATTGCCTGAGTACCTTTTCCCGCTCCCGGCGGGCCAAATAAAACAAGATTTAACATTTTGAGTTCGGTTTTTAATCGTTTATTACTGAGTAAATATCTATTAAATTACGGCCATATCCATCGTAATCTAAGCCATAGCCAACAATAAAATCGTTGGGAATTTCCAGCCCCACATAGTCTAATTTAATCTCTTTTTGTAACGAATCGGGTTTCAGTAAAAGTGTGGCTACTTTTACCTCTTTGGGGTTCATTTTTGCCAATTGAGCTTTTATATTCACCATTGTAATTCCTGTGTCAACAATATCTTCAAGAATAACAACAGTTCGTCCTGCAATGTCTTCGTTCAACCCTATTAGTTGTTTAACTTTTCCGGAAGTGCTGTCGCCCTCGTACGACGATAATTTCACAAAAGATATTTCGGTTTCAATTAAATCAATTCGCTTAAAAAGCTCGGCCGCAAACATAAACGACCCATTTAAAATACACAAAAACAGAGGATTTTTGTCTACAAGTTCCTCGTTCATTTTATCGGCCATCGCTTCAACCACTGCACTAATTTTTTCGTGAGGAATATAGAGTTTAAATGTTTTGTCGTGTACTTTAACCTGTTTCATAATTTTAAAAGATTGATTTTTATAAGTTGCTAAATTGCTGTAATTTTGTTTTTTCCGAATTTAAAAGGTACAAAATAACAAAACAATTCGGTTTACAGAAAATATAAAAAGCAAAACGGGGAACAATTTATGGCTGAAATAATATTGAATTTTAAGTTTTGGCAGTTTACTATTAATTTACAGAGGGGAAAATACCGGAAAATATATTTTTGAAATATTTATGTACAGACGAATGAATGGGGAAAATGTACCGTTCGGTTTGTTCAATTTAATTTTATACTATGAAACCACAAGTGAGCATTATTATGGGAAGCACTTCCGATCTGGGAGTGATGGAAAAGGCAGCTAAGTTTTTTGAGGATTTTGAAATTCCTTTCGAAATGAATGCTTTGTCGGCACACCGCACACCCGAAGAGGTGGAGGTTTTTGCAAAAAGCGCAAAAGAGAATGGAATTAAAGTAATAATTGCAGGTGCCGGAATGGCTGCACACCTGCCGGGTGTGATTGCTGCAATGACCCCAATTCCGGTAATTGGAGTGCCGATAAATGCCACACTCTCGGGGGTCGACTCGATTTTAGCAATTTTGCAAATGCCTCCCGGAATTCCGGTGGCAACGGTAGCTGTTAATGGTGCGCTAAATGCCGCCATTCTTGCCGTGCAAATGATGGCCACCGGCGACGAAGCATTAATGCAAAAACTAATTGATTACAAAAAGAGTTTAAAACAGAAAATTGTAAAAGCAAACGATGAGCTTTCGAAAGTAAAATATAATTTTAAAACAAATTAATTACATCATTTTTTTGTACTTTAGAAGAGGTGAATAAATAGGCACC
>WGCT01000132.1 GCA_015493625.1 Draconibacterium sp.
TTATTAACTCTTGCGGGTGTTCCATGCGACTGCCAATGGCAAAATTCTTTGTTCGAAACGGAACACCTCTTCGTATCAGCATTTTATAAGTTTCGAGCGCCGAGTGTCCGGGTGCAATAAAAACCTCGTCGGCAGGTAGATTGCCGCGCGAAGTAACTACGCTTGTAACCTTTTGGTTGCTTACAACAATGTCTTCGAGCATTGTGTCGAACAAGAATGTACCCCCTGCATTTTTAAATTTAACGCGTAAATTTTCGACAATTTTTCGGAGGTTATCGGTTCCCAGATGGGGGTGAGTCATATAGATAATCTCTTCCGGAGCACCGGCTTCAATGTAACTTTTCAGAATAAAATTTTTCTCTTTCGAAATACGTTTCGAGCGTGAAGTGAGTTTGCCATCGGAGAAAGTGCCGGCACCACCTTCGCCAAACGAATAGTTGTTTTGGGGGTCGAAAACAGAAGTTCTTTCAAATGTTGAAATTGCTCTTCCCCGCTTTTTAACCTCCGAACCCCGCTCAATTAACGTAACGTTAAACCCCGCTTTTTGTAAAACAAAAGCAGTAAAAAAACCTGCCGGACCGCTTCCTGTAACAACAACCTGTTTCTCTCTTTTTTTATAAGGAATAATTAACTCCTCTGTTTTGGTGTGTTCTTCTTCTTTTATCTCGGGCGAGTTTACAACAACTTTTACAAGCCAAAAAATATTCGACTTTTTACGTGCATCGAGACTTTTATTTTCAATTTGAAATGAGAAATTATCGATTCGTAATGTTTTATAAATCTTTTTTCGAAGTTGTTCGGCTGTATAGTCGGTGGGCAGTTTTAGCAAAATTGTTTTATATCCCATGTGGTTTCTCTTTCGGTGTCAAAAGTAAAAAAACAGAATGTCAATAAAAAACGTGTAACAAACCTGATGGTTGTGCGTCTTATGCTTTAGTTAAAAACCTTTTGCCAGAGGTGTAACCAATATTTTATGCGCGATAGAAATTCTTTCGCAGACAAAAATCGGGTGTTTATCGAATAAATAATAGTTGATAGTTGAGAAATGTGCACATTTGAGCAGAAAACAAATAGAAAGCAATTTTAATGATCAGTCTAAAAAACATTCATAAATCGTATGTTACGGGGGGCAATTCGCTACATGTATTAAAAGGCATCGACCTTGAAATAGAAAAGGGTGAGTTTGTTTCTATAATGGGTTCTTCGGGGTCAGGCAAATCAACGCTGTTAAATATTCTTGGCATTTTGGATAATTACGACGAGGGCGAATATTTTTTAAATGGGGCACTTGTAAAAAATATGTCGGAAAAGAAAGCGGCTAAATTGCGAAACGAACTGGTTGGTTTCGTGTTTCAGTCGTTTAATCTAATATCGTTTAAAAATGCGATGGAAAATGTTGCTCTTCCGCTTTATTATCAAGGGGTGAGTAGGAAGAAACGTAATCGGATTGCACTCGAATATCTCGACAAAATGGGCTTGCTCGAGTGGGCTGAACACATGCCAAACGAAATGTCGGGAGGACAAAAACAGCGTGTGGCCATTGCCCGGTCGTTAATTTCGGAACCTAAAATTATTTTTGCCGACGAACCAACCGGTGCACTCGATACATCAACATCGTACGAAGTGATGGACATACTGAAGCAGATAAACAACGATGGAATTACCGTAATTCTGGTTACGCACGAGCACGATATTGCTGCAATGACACAGAAAATTGTTAGGTTAAACGACGGAGTAATTGCCGAAATAATTAAAAACGGCGATTTAAAAAGTTGGAAGACTCAATATGCAAAAGAGTATGATATGGCTTAAGAATATTGAAACTTTGATTCAGTAATTTTAAAAAACTATGTTCGACATCGATATTTGGCAAGAGATATTCTCCACAATTAAAAAAAACAAAATGAGAACCTTCCTTACGGGCTTTAGTGTAGCGTGGGGAATTTTTATGCTCATGGTTTTATTGGGGGCGGGCAATGGATTGAGCAATGGTGTGTCGGAAAATTTTATGCGCGACGCCATTAACGGAATGTGGTTGTGGAGCGGCGAAACCAGTATGCCGTACAAAGGAATGAAAGAGGGACGGCAAATTCAATTTACAAATTCCGATTACGAAACGTTAAAAGCACTCCCCGGAATTGAAAAAACATCGGGGCGATACTACCTCAATGGAAATACCTTTTCGTATGGGAATGAATATGGAAACTATACGGCAATTACATGCCACCCCGACTTGCAGGATGTTGAGTCGATACAAGTGATAAAGGGGCGTTTTATTAACGATATTGATATTCGAACCACGCGAAAATCGGTTGTGTTGGGGAAAGATATTTACGATGCTCTTTTTAAAAAGAAAGAAGCCATTGGAGAATATGTGAAAATAAACAGCATTCCGTTTAAAGTTGTAGGCATTTGCAAAGAGAATGGAAGCACACGTCACCGCAATGCATATATTCCGGTTACTACAGGGCAAAAAGTGTTTAACGGCTCAAACCGTTTGCACAATTTTGCATTAACAATAAATGCAAAAACACTCGATGAGAGTAAAGCCATTGAAACTGAAGTGCGTCAAACTCTTGCCCACAAACACCGGTTCAATGCTGACGATAAATCGGCACTTGGTTCGTACAATAAACTTGAAGACGTTATGCAGACCATGAAAATATTTCAGGCAATAAAAATATTTATCTGGATAATTGGTATAGGAACATTAATTGCCGGAGTAGTTGGCGTAAGTAATATAATGCTGATAATTGTTAAAGAGCGAACCAAAGAAATTGGTGTTCGAAAAGCAATTGGTGCCAGTCCCGCTTCGGTAATCGGATTAATACTTCTCGAGTCGGTATTAATTACAACAGTGGCCGGTTACATTGGGCTTGTGTTGGGAACAGGATTAATGGAGGGAATTAACTTTTTTGTTGAACAGCAATATGCAGCAGCAGAAGTTGCAAATGGCGGTATGGGAACCACTTTTTTCCGTAACCCCACAGTGAATTTAAACATTGCAGCCCTTGCCACCCTTTTACTCGTAATTGCGGGTACACTGGCCGGATATATTCCGGCAAAACGGGCAGCCAAAATAAAACCAATTGAAGCGTTACGCGATGAATAGAGAACCCACCTCCGGCTCCTCTAGAGGAGGGGAGTTAGAAAAGAATAAAAAATTACTGGAGTGCTGTGAACTCGAAACTCGGAACTTTGAACTTGAAACTAAAATATGTTCGATTTAGACCTTTGGAAAGAGATAGTAAGTGCCCTTAAAAAAAATAGAATGCGAAGTTTTATGACAGCATTTGGAGTTTTTTGGGGAATATTTATGCTTGTTATTATGTCGGGTGCCGGACGTGCACTCGAAAATGGCGTAATGGACGGCATTAAAGCATTTGCATCGAACTCTGCTTTTTTTTGGACAGAACGCACAAGCAAACCATATAAAGGTTTTCAGAGAGGACGAAGTTGGAACTATAAAAACTCCGACATTGAGTACATAAGAGCAAATATTAGCGATGTAGAATATCTATCGCCCCGGCTTTTTGGAGGAAGATCGAACAATGGAAACAATACAATACGAGGGAAGAAAACAGGCGCATTTAATGTTTATGGCGACTATCCCGATTTTTATAAAATAGACCCCTGGACTCCCATAAAAGGACGGCTTTTAAACGAAATCGATATTTTACAAAACCGCAAAGTTTGTATTATTGGCGAACGCGTTGAAGAGGTAATGTTTAACGACGACGAAAATCCAATTGGAAAATATTTAAAAGTAAATGGCGTCTATTTTCAGGTGGTTGGCGTTGTTCATCCCGAAACAAAAATAAATATTGGTGGCGGGCGAAAAAAAGAGACCATAATGATTCCCTTTTCAACAATGCAAAAAACGTATAACCATGGCGATGTTGTTCATTTCTTTTCGGTTACTTCGAAACCTGGAGTTCCGGTTAGCAAAATTGAAAAACGGTTGTCGGCACTACTAAAGAAACGTCACAGCATTGCCCCCGACGACTTGCAGGCGGTTGGTTCGTTTAATATTGAAGTAGAGTGGAAAAAATACAACGGATTATTTGCCGGAATTCAAATATTAACGTGGATTGTGGGCATTGGAACTCTCCTTGCCGGAGTTATTGGTGTTAGCAATATAATGTTGGTTATTATAAAAGAGCGGACAAAAGAGATTGGTATTCAGCGCGCCATTGGAGCAA
>WGCT01000133.1 GCA_015493625.1 Draconibacterium sp.
AATTGCTGATAGTTTTTCATAGCTTTCATGTTCGTCAAAAAGTCCTCTTTTTCCTGCAGGTTTGTATTTATTCATTTTTAGGCTTATTTTTATGCCTTAAAAGTAATATTATTTATCTGTGTATCAAAAGTTTAATTTATAGAAGTCCCCTTAAGAATATCTCGAAATTATTTTTCGAAATAAGGAAATTGCGATAGTTTGTTTTTCGAAGTGGAGTATAAAGATTGCGGCTGCTGACCACCTTTTTAAAATAGGGCATTGCTGTTTCCTTGTCGGGGAGGCCGCTAATAATAACAACTTGTCTGGTTTCGTCGAGCGGACGTATTTCAACCTTCAATTTCAGGGTTGCATAGTTTGCCAGATTAAATTGCTTAATTCCGTTAATAAATGCAGGCTGGTCGATTCCCAATCGCGAAATAACAAATGCAAAATAGTGTTCGCCGGCAATGTTTTCGTCATACGGCCCGCTATATTTTTCGGGTTTGTTTGTAACCTCTTTTGTATCTGTTGTTTTGCCCGCAACTGCTGCTTTCTTTGTTGCCGAGGAAGAGGATGTTGAGGTTTTTGTTTGCGTAGTTTTCCGTTGAATATAGTTGGTGCGGAAAAATCCTAGATAGTCCTCAACTTTGTTTTGCTCTATCAATTTTGTAAGGTTTTCGTCGGTAATCAGGAAATTCCGGTAAGTCGATTGGCCAAGCGGAGCAAAAAGCTTCCGGGTGGTTACTACTTTTCTGAAATACGACATCGACTCGTTTAGTGTAGGTATGCCTTTTACAACCACCAACCTATAATTGTCGGTCTCTTTTAATTGAAGAGCCAGCCCCCAAATCCTGAAATTGTCGCGGTTAAATTGTGCAAACCCTTTTAACAGAGCCCGGGTCGATAAGTTTTTATCTTTTATTGCAATTACAAAACTTTGTGTTGTATCTATTTGTGTTGTAAACATTTTGTCGGCTCCGGTATTTACCACCACAAATTTCCCTCTCTCTTTTAAAATTTCGTCTTCTTTTTTTGCTCGAGCCATCAACTCTTCGGGCGAAATATCGGGTTCGTTATCGTTAAAATCGGAACGAATGAAGCGGCTGTAGTTTTTCACAAAGAATTTCAGGTAATCGGTTATCGATTTTTCTTCAAGAACAGTTCGGTAATTGGTTGATGAAATAACAAAGTTTACATATTCGACTCCTTTTAATGTTTTAAAAACGTTTGCTCGTCGTATAATTGCGCGGTGATAAATAATTGCACTCTCTTTATTTTCCATGGCACGTACAATTACAAAAGCCAGTTTGTCGTTTAAAAAGGCCGTTTCAATGTCGAAATCGACTTTTGTATAGTGGTCGATGTTGTAGTTTGCTATATCGAATTTCAGCCGGTTTAAATCAATTTTACTTTCGCGTGGATATGCAATTACAAAGTAATGCAACAAATCTTCGTCGTAGGTGTATCGACCGCCAAACTCATCGTCTTCGCCTTGTTTACCGGGGAGTAATTCTTCGTTTTTAATCTCTTCGCTAATGTACCCCAGTTCAACCAATTTCTGATAATCGGCCAGTGAGCTGTCTTGTATTAATGTTAAAATTTCGTTTGCCAGCGGTGTAGGTTCTTTATTGGGGTACTGCGTAATGTAACCTTTTAACAGATTTTCGAAACTGTGAACATCGGTTTGTGTTCCTTTTGCAACCGTCTCCATAAAATCGATTTTAGGAACGAGTAGGCTGTCGGGAGCCATCTTTTTTATTTGCGGTGCAAGTGCAATTACATTCTTGTATCTGCCTGTTTTGTAGTTCTTAAACGCTTCGCTATACAGTTTATTTAAGCTGTCGGTGCGTGCGGCCATTTCAACAAAAAAGTTTGGATTTAACAGGTACTGAGCATAATTGCTTTTTGGATACTGTGTGATTATCAGGTTCCGGTAATAGTCCGATGTTTTTTTGTCTCCCATTAAATCGAATAAATCGTAGAGGTCGAAATAGGCCGAAAGCTGATAGATGTTGTTTGGATAACGTTTGTTCAGGTCTTCGTATGCCATTGCCGAACGCGGATAATTTCCGAATTCCGACTTAAATATTTTTCCTATACTGTAAAGTGCGTCTCTAATTTTTTCGTTCGAAACCTGCATTAACGAATCGGTTAACGGTAAATCTTGTGTGTAATACTCTTTTTTTAACGGGTCTTGTTCTCTAATTACAATTTTGCTCGAATCAACTACTTCGGCCAGTTCGTCGGGGCTCTCTATCGACATTGAATTTTTGTTTAAGCGGCGCCAGTTATCTTCGAGTTTTCGCTTCCCCCAAAGTTGCTGAAAAGTAACTTTCCCGTACGATACCGTTTGCGGATTATAAAAATACCAGCCGCCGCCACCTTGTCGGCGCCCCATTCCCATACGGTTTTGGTTGGCACGGTAGTAACCTGTTCCCTGTGCACTTTGTAACGAGAGGTTTTCCATGTTTCGCTGTTTCTCCTGCTCCTCTTTCATTAAACGTGCAATTAGCGATTCGCGCTCGATTGCAGGCATTTTGGCAACCTTTTGCAAACTGTCTTGCCGTTCAACTGTGTGTATATTGTCGACCAAATTTGTTAAGCTTTTGTATTTGTCCGACAACTCCTGATAGTTCGGGTAAGTTTCATCGATAATAGTCATTGCACTGTCGTAATATGCCTGTGCATCGCGGTATTGTAAATCTTCGAAATAAATATCGGCCAGAGTAATGGCCGAAAGTGCCCGTTGAAATTGATTTTGGAAGCTGTTTGAAACCGATAGCCGGTAATTTTCTACCGCTTCATCGTGGTTGCCCTTTTTAAAGTAGATGTTTCCAAGTGCATAATAAATTTGGTCTCTAAAATCGACATTCTTTTTGTCGCGCAGCATTTTGTTCAGCTCTTTTATTAATTTCTCGGTATCGCCTTCACCCGAAAAAATTCCTGCTGAATTTATTTTTGCATTAAAAGCCATTTTGTATCCGGGATTCATATGTGTAACCGCTTCAAATGCTTTCGATGCTTCGGCATCTTTCCCCACCTCTTTATACAGCTGAGCCACAATGTATTGGTTTCGTGCCTTTTTTCTTTTTAGAAATGTTTTTTTTATGGCAATGTTTAAAAACTTAATTGCTTCGTCGTACTTGTGCTGTTTTATATAATAATCGGCCGTGGCAACTGCCAAATCTTTTTCCAGTTTCCGTGGAAAATCCTCTTCGTTCTGTATGGCTTGAATTACCTCCGAGGCTTCAACAAATCGCTCCAACTCGGTATAACTGCGCAGCAGCCAAATACGTGCTTCGTCGCTGCTCTCTTCGTCGGGGAATTTCCGGGTTACGTACCCAAAATTATCGATGGCTGCCATAAAGTTGTGTTGATAAAAATAGGCTTTCCCCATTAACAGATAACTGTCGTCAATCCAATTATTAAATTCCTCTTTACTTGCAAACTCCTGATATTTACGGGTTCGCTTCTTTTTACGTTTTGGTTTTTTTGTAATCGAGTGAATCTCAATTAATTTTGAACATTTAATAATTGCAGTTTCCATATCCGATTTTACCATCTCGGCAGCCGACTTTTCGCTCGATTTATAGACCGGCAAAAGACGGGTAAAGTCGTTTTCAATATTTTCCTCAATACTTTTTGTACCATGTTTAACGCTCTCTTTTGCATTAAAATAGATATTGTAATGTGAAGTTAAATTATGAAATGCACGCGTTGCCCGGGTATTCTTTTCGGTTGAACATCCTGAGAATAGTGCTGCTAAAAAAAGAAATCCAATGATATGTAAAAAAATTCTCTTCAAATAGAAATGCTTTTCGGCTTTAGGAATAAACTCTGTAATCATCAGATTATTGTCTGTTTTACCAGTTTTTATTCGTTTTCTTAAACCGACAAAAATAACAAAATTTGAATGGTGTGGAGGAAATATTTTAAAAAGGATTTATTGATTTTTGGGAACGCAAAAAAAAGAGTACCCTCGAAAAGATACTCTCTGTTTTTATGTTTTACTTTTGTTCTACTTTCGTGAAACTTTAACCACTTTTGTGGGTGCCCGTTGTATGTTGCGAATATGAACGCGGTGTTCGACCTCTTTTGCAATCTCGGCAAATACTTGTTGTAATACCGAATTGTTATCGGCAGCAACCGGAACTCCTTCGTCGCCTCCCTCGCGAATACTTTGTACGATTGGAATTTGTCCTAAGAGCGGAATACCCAGTTTATCGGCAAGTTTTTTACCTCCGTCTTTTCCAAAAATGTAATATTTGTTATCGGGAAGTTCAGCCGGCGTAAACCAAGCCATATTTTCTATCATTCCTAAAACCGGCACATCGATAGATTTGCTTTGAAACATATTTGCTCCGCGAACCACATCGGCCAGTGCCACATCTTGCGGAGTGGTAACAATTAATGCACCGGTTACCGGAACAGTTTGAACAACGGTAAGGTGAATATCGCTGGTGCCGGGAGGAAGGTCGAGAAGCAAATAATCTAACTCGCCCCAATTCCCTTCGGTAATTAGCTGTTTTAATGCACTCGAAGCCATCGACCCACGCCAAATTAATGCGCTGTCGGGGTCGACAAAAAATCCTACTGAAAGGAATTTAACGCCAAATTTTTCGAGCGGATTGATAAAGTCTTTTCCATCAATTTTTTCGGCTCGCGGACGGTCGTTTTGTGCACCAAACATGGTTGGAATGGAGGGGCCAAAAATATCGGCATCGAGCAGTCCCACTTTTTTACCACTGGCGGAAAGTGCTATGGCAAGGTTAACGGCTACTGTCGATTTTCCAACCCCGCCTTTCCCCGATGCTACTGCTATAATATTTTTTACATTGGGTAAAATTGGCCGCGACATGTCGTGAATAAATTTCACAGAGATGTTCTCTTCAATTTCAACATCGTCGCCAATGTACTCTTTAATTGCTTTCTCGCTGGCCAAAACCACTGCTTCAATATTGGGGTCGTCGCTCTTTTGAAATACCAGCGAAAAACTGATTCGTTTTCCGGCAATTCTTATCTCCTGCGGCATATCTAATGCCACAATATCCTCGTTGCTACCCGGATATTTTACTGTGCGTAAAGCATCGGTAACATTTTTTGGTACTATTAAACCTTTTGGAATATTCATTTTATAATCTTTATATATTCAATTTTACAACAAAATTAGAAATAACATTTATAATAAATACTTTTTGGTATGAATTGTTCAAAATTATTTAAAAAGAATCTAAATTAAAGCAGTTTATTTTTTAATTCAATCACCGGGTCCCAAAAAATTGCTTCGAAATTTACAATCTGGTCGCCATCCAATTCAACGCCTTCGTTTTCCAATAGCTCTTTCATAGCAGTGCGACTGTCGAAATGGTGTTTTCCGGTAAGCAGCCCGTTG
>WGCT01000134.1 GCA_015493625.1 Draconibacterium sp.
ATTCTATTTAATGGGAGCTTAGTTGATTCGAATGACTGGAACTATGATTTTGAAAATAAAAAACTAGAGGTTTCAGTTGAGATGAATGGAGTTGAAACAGTTAATCTGACTATTAAAAAGTAGATAAATTTTTATATGAAAAAAATAAGCATTCATATCGCACTTTCAATCATACTATTTCTGTCGGCTTTTCAACCCAGAGCTTATTCACAAAATCTAAAAGTAAGCAATAACAACCGCTTTCTAGTTAACTCCGATGGCACTCCATTTTTTTATTTGGGAGATACCGGTTGGGAATTATTTATTAAATTAAATAAAAAAGAAACAGAACTTTATCTTAATAATAGAGTTAGTAAAGGTTTTACTGTAATTCAGTGTGTTATAACAGGGACGGAACCGGCTATTTTAGATAAACCGGCTAAAAATGGAAATACGGTTTTTGTTGATATGGATCCGGCAAAACCAAACGAAAAATATTTTAAACATGTTGATTGGGTAGTAGATAAAGCTGATGAACTTGGACTGTATCTTGCCCTATTCCCTGCTTGGGGCACTCTGGTTGTTGGAAAAGATTCACTTTTTGATAAAACAAAAGCCTATGAATATGGACGTTTTCTGGGTAATAGGTATAAAAACAAAACAAATATAATTTGGGTGTTAGGAGGCGATAAAATGGCCGAAGGTTATGAAGCGATTTGGGAAAGTATGGTAAAAGGAATTAAAGATGGAGGCAGTAATCAATTAATGACCTATCATTATCATCTTCAAGGCAATCAGGGTTCGAGCGATAATTGGCAAAGTGCAAAATGGCTCAGCTTTAATACGGAAGAGTCAGGACACATGACTGCATTTAGCGATAATTACAGATTAATTACAGAAGACTACAATAAGAAACCGATAAAACCTGTAATCGATGGGGAACTTATGTACGAAGGAATGCCAATCGGGTTTTGTCCAACAAATGGCAAAGCTACCCCCCACATGGTACGGGTTGAAGCATACTGGAGTGTATTTGCCGGAGCTTTTGGTTTTACTTACGGAGAGAATAGTATTATGCAATTCTATAATAATGAGAAAGAATGGGCGTGGTGGGCTGAAAAATCGTGGAAGGAAACGATGGAAGCCCCCGGAAGTTTTCAAATGCGGTATTTAAAAAATCTAATGCTGTCCAGGCCGTTTCTGTCGCGTATTCCTGACCAATCAATTATTGAACCCAAACCACTAAACGTCATGGATCATTTGCAGGCAACTCGCGATGGTACTTTAGGTAAATATGATGCAACATATTTAATGGTTTATTTTCCTTATTTAACCCATAAGTATAAAATAAAGACCGATGCAATATCCGCTTCGAAATTGCGGGTTTGGTGGTTCGACCCACGAACCGGCGAATCATTTAATAAAGGTGAAATTGAAAATACCGGAACTTTTGAATTGCCTTGGGGCAGCGAAATAAAGACTAACAATAACGGCCCCGATTGGGTTTTGGTAATCGACGATGCATCGAAAGAATATCCGGCTCCCGGGAGAAACAATAATGATTAATAAGTAAAACATAAAAAAAATGATTTTATCACAAAACACAATTAGGAGGTCTATTTTAATGAAGAAATCACTGTTTATACTCGTACAAATTGCTTTTGTCAGTATTATCTTTTCATCGTGTGCTCAGAATAGTAAGAACGATTTATTATATAATAAATCGCTTAACAATTGGGACGTTCAAAATGCCGATTCGACAAATGCAACCGGAGAAGAAATTAGCCAAAGCAATTTTTCAATAAAAAAATGGTATGCTTCGGAGGTGCCGGGAACAGTACTGCACACATTAGTGAGAAACGGAATTTATAAAGATATTTACCGCGATAATAATCTGGAAAAAATACCCACCAATCAATTTAAAACTTCGTGGTGGTATCGAACCGTTTTCAATATTAAGAAAATACCCGAAAGTTTACTTCTCAATATCGAAGGAATTAACTACAAGGCAAACATCTGGTTAAACGGAAAATTAATTGCCGACACCACCGAGGTAATCAACAGTTTCAGACAATTTCAATTCAACATTAAAAAACAGGCTAAGAGCGGAAAAAATACACTTGCCATTGAAGTTTTTCCACCTCGCGGAGGCGATTTTTCGATAGGGTTTGTGGATTGGAACCCTGCCCCACCCGATAAGAATATGGGAATTTTCAGGGAAGTATCTATTGAGGGAAATAACGGAGCAGGAATTTCGGAACCTTTTGTTGCAAGTTCGTTAACCGCTGATAATTCGAATGCAGTGTTGCAGGCATCTGTTCTGGTTACCAACTATACCGATAAACCATTGTCGGGGAATGCAAAATTAACGTTCGACAAAAATCACCTTTCAAAAATAATTGAACTTAAAGCGGGCGAAAGCAAAAAAGTTGTCTTTAACTCAACCGAGTTTCCCGAACTAAACATTAAAAATCCAAAACTTTGGTGGCCTCACACTTTAGGAGAGCCCTATTTGCATAAAGCAACATTTTCTTTCGAAAATAAAAAAACTGTTTACGACAAAAAAGAGATTCAATTTGGAATACGAACTGTAACAAAATATTTCACCGAAAATGGTGCAATTGGTTTTAAAGTAAACGGAAAGAAAATTCTTATACGCGGCGGCGGATGGACCGATAAGCTCTTGCTCGAAGACACAAAAGAGAGCATCGATGCTCAACTTAACTATGTAAAAGATATGAACCTGAACACCATTCGACTGGAAGGTTTTTGGGGGAAAGGGCAAACCCTGTACAATCTCTGCGACGAGAAAGGAATTTTGGTAATGGTGGGCTGGAGCTGCCATTGGGAATGGGCCAATTATTTAGGAGCCCCAACAGATGAAGAATATGGTGGAATTATTGGCGACAAAGCCATTGCATTAATGAGCGATGCATTTAAAGACCAAATTATTTGGCTACGCAACCACCCCTCAATAATAAGCTGGTTTGGTGGAAGCGACCTAAAACCGACACCTGAGCTGGAAAAGAACTATTTCGGTATTTTCGATAAATTCGACTCAACACGGGTTTACCTTGCTTCTGCAGGTAAAGCAACTACGCTAAACGGGCCAACCGGCGTAAAAATGGAAGGGCCTTACGCCTACGTTCCTCCCGTTTACTGGTATTCCGACACCATTAAAGGCGGGGCTTACGGTTTTAACACCGAAACCGGCCCGGGCGCACAAGTGCCACCATTGCAAAGTTTAAAGAAAATGATTTCGGACGGAAACCTTTGGCCAATTGGCAAAATGTGGGATTACCATTGTGCTAGGGGGCCTTTCAAAAATCTGAATCGCTATACTAAAGCAATGAACAAACGTTATGGGAAAGCCGAGAATATTGACGAATATGTAAAAAAAGCTCAACTCCTTAATTACGAACTAATGCGCCCAATGTTTGAGGCATTTTCGGCATATCGCTACAAAGCAACCGGAGTAATTCAGTGGATGCTTAACTCGGCCTGGCCCAAAATGTTCTGGCAGTTGTACGATTATTACCTGATGCCAAACGCAGCCTACTACGCTGCAAAAGTGGCTCAGCGGCCACATCATATTATTTACGATTATTACCAAAAATCGTTGTTTGCTGTTAACGATAAACTTGAAGACTTAAATGGATGCACTGTAAAACTCAGAATTTATAACACCAATTCGGAACTAAAAACAGAGAAAAGTATAAAAGTTGATTTAAAAGGGAACAGCTCAAGTAAAATTTTCTCGTTCGACAACATAAAAATTTCGCCAATGTATTTTATCGACACTCGATTGTACAACAACGAAGGCAAAGAGATTGACAATAACTTTTACTGGATTTCGCAGAAAAAAGATATCCTTGATTATAAAGATAAAAGCGAAGCGTGGTACGTAACAACTCATTCAAAACAGTATGCCGATTTTACCGCACTAAATAAAATGCCAAAGGTTGAGATTGAAAGCAAAATGACAGTAAAAAAAGGCGACTCTAAAACCAATTTCAGAGTAACGTTAAAAAACAAAACCAATAAAATTGCATTTTTTATTCATTTGGCCATAAACGATAAAAACAGCGGCGAAACAATCGTACCGGTTATTTGTTCCGATAATTATGTGTCGTTATTACCGGGCGAGGAAAGAGTATTATTGGTAGAAATTAACAATACGAATCTTAGAGGAGTTAAACCCAAACTTGTTGTTGATGGATATAATTTGAAAGGAATGGCTACAAAAGGAGATGTATATTGAGAAACAATATTTTTATAACTCTCCCAGAAGAGAGAGAGTCATAAGAAACTGATTATTAATTATTAAACTATATTATATTCTTATGATAAAGAAAGTGCTTAAATTAATAAGTGTTGTAATTGGATTAGTCTTTTTATCTAATTGTACTTCCAATACGGAGAAACAGAATACTGCCAGGATTAAAGGTTTTATGATAGATGCTCCCCGGGGAGTAGAAACAATGGAGTACTATTTTCGGCTAATTGATTTTCTGAGTGAAGAAGGCATTAATACAATAGTTTTCCGACTTACTGATGATCAGGGATCTGCCTATAAGTTTAAATCTCATCCTGAGTTAAAAATGAGCGATGGAGCTTTAAGTACTAAGGAGTTAAAGCAATTGGTCAATCAAGCAAGTAAAAAAGGCATTGAGATAATTCCTGAAATAGAATCATTTGGTCATGCAAGGTATATTACAGAAACTGATAGGTATAAATTCCTTGATGATGCCCCTGAAGGTGCTTATTTTAGTGCTATCTGTCCGGTAAGCGACAGCTCTCTTGTGTTATTTAAAGACCTTTATGCCGAAGTGGCTCCCATTTTCTCAAGTAAATATTTTCACATAGGGTGTGATGAGGTTAATTGGGGGCATAGCGAAAAATCAAAAAAAGCCCTTAAATACAAAAGCAGGTCTCAAATTTGGGCAGAATACGTAAACCGGTTAAATAAATATGTGAAGGAGCTTGGAAAAGAGACAATGATATGGGCTGACGTTCCTATTTATCATGAGAAAGATGTTCTTGACGGGCTTAATAACAATAGTTCGTTAAAAACACACATAAAATGCTGAAAATCAGCAAAATAAAGTATTAAAAAATTAGGTTAAATCCCTGATAATCAGTATCTTAATACATTTTTACCACAATCTGTATTGATATGATTACCAAGGGATATAAATCTTATAACAATCTCATAGTCAGCATTATAGTAATGATGCCAAAAATAAACAAACGAAGAAAGGACTTTTTAGTTGAGGTCTTTGAGCTTTTTTTAAGTATCAAGGGCCGCGTCAACTTTCTACAGCTTTCCCGTTATGGCAAATTCAAAGAACAAAGATATAGACAACAATTTGAAAAACCATTTGATTTTCTAGAATTTAATTATCAATTGACACGCTCATGCGGAGGCGGCAAGTATGCCATCGCTTTTGACCCAAGCTATATTAGCAAATCGGGCAAGAAAACGCCGGGTTTAAATTACTTTTGGTCAGGAGTTGCAGGCAAAACCAAATGGGGGCTTGAGATTGGGGGTATTGCTGCTATTGATATCGATAACCACACAGCATTTCATCTTGAAGCTGTTCAAACATTGCCGGACGATAATTTTAAGACATTAACAGAATGGTATGTTCATGCCCTGGTATCAAGAAAGGCCACATTGACCAAATTGTCAAACATAATAGTTGCGGACGCTTATTTTTCAAAAAACACTTTTGTTGCCCCTATTTGCAACGAAGGCATGGAGGTCATTAGCCGATTCAGGGACGATGCCGATTTGCTTTATTTGTATAAAGGAGAACGGACCGGGAAAAAGGGCAGGCCAAAGAAATATGCCGGAAAGATTGACTTCAACAACTTAGATGAGAATTATTTTACAAAGAACTATGTCGACGATGACGATACTGAGATATATTCAGCAAAGGTGCACTCAAAATCATTGAAAAGAACAATCATGCTTGTGGTGGCATTTTACAAAAACAAGAAAGGAAAGAAGGTACACAAACTATACTTCTCAACCGACCTTTCAATTGGGGCCATAGATATCCTTGATATCTACAGAAGCAGGTTCCAGATAGAGTTTCTCTACAGGGACGGCAAACAGTACACTGGGCTAAATGATTCTCAGGCAAGGAGTGAAAACAAGCTGCATTTTCATTTTAACACATCCCTGACATCTATTAATATTGCCAAAGCAACACACTGGTTAAGTATTCCTAAACAGGAAAGAGAAGCTTTCTCAATGAACGATATAAAGACCATGAACCACAACACATTACTGATGAACCGTTTTTTTGACGTGTTCGGGATTAACCCATACTCTGCTAAAAATA
>WGCT01000135.1 GCA_015493625.1 Draconibacterium sp.
ATTTTCGTTTAATTGTTTTATAAATTGCAACGATTCCTTTTTGAAAAATGGAGCCAGAATTACTCCATCGGGTTTTAATTCAATAATTTTTTCTGATTCGGCTGTAAAACTTTTAGAGTTTAACGGGTTAAATTGAAATGGTTGAATTTTAATTCCAAACTGCTCGAGTTCTGCAATTCTGCGTTTTACTCCTTTAAATGGAATATTCCAATACCCATCATCCGACGGAGGCTCCGGCATTAGTGTAGCAAACTTTACTAGCTTTTTCGAAGCCAGTGTACTTGCAAGTATATTGGGCTTGTAATTAAGTTCGTCAATAATTTTTCGAATCTTAACTCTTGTCGATTCTGCCACTTCGCCACGATTATGGATAACCCGATCGACAGTTCCAATTGAAACATTTGCCCTTTTAGCAATATCTTTAATTCGTATATGTTTGTCTAATTCGATAATGTTCTGTTTTTAAGTTTATTGGTATATCTCCACACTCGAAACAATGCAAAAATAGATATTTTTTTCATTCTACCGTGTGCGAACACGGAATTTTTCAAAAAAGTAATTTTATGCTAATAAACATATTTTTTACACCAATTGTAGTATCCTTTATTGTATGAAACGAGCATGGTCGACAAAACACAAAAGTTTATGTATAAATTGTGCATGCCAGTTCCATGGGTCAAGAATTACAATTTTGGTTCGAATATTTATCTTTCTGAATAGCAATGTTTTAATGTAATTATATTCTTGTGAAACCCGGATGCCTGGGGTTAATCGTTTTATTCGAGCCGGCACAAAAGGAGATGTATATTGAGAAACAACATATTTATTACTCACCCTAATCTGTCGGCTGACGGATAGAGAAGTGAGAGAGTCATAATAAACTGATTATTAATTATTAAACTATGTTATATGCAAATGAAGTTTCTTCTTTTTTATCAGATGATACCCGAAAAGTAATCCACAATTTTTTAAATGTTGGAAATTGAATTGAATTAACTTGAAGAATAAAACGCCCTTGACTTTATTACAAATTGCGAATTACAAACCCTTGACTAAATATAAATTTCACACAAATAATAAAGTGACCCATAATTTTTTGTCTTAAACAGGAAAGGACTTTGTTTTTTTGGCACAGCCTTTGTTTTATTTATTTGTATTACCGGTAAGTTAAAGGCGCCAAAAGAGCTCTTCGAAACAGATTGTTTAATCTATTAAATAAAACAGCTATGAAAACAACAGAATTTAAGCTGTTTGCTACGATGATTACTCTGGCGGCAGTTATTACGATAACATCAACTCCTGTATTGGCTCAACGCCGTTCAACAGGACGACAATCAAGCAATACGCGAGTCTTGAAAAGTGAAAAGAGCAGAGCAGAAACTGTTCGGAAAAGAAGTACTTTTAGAGACAATAGTAGAGTAGAACGTACTCCAAAACCAACTTCAATTAAAAAAACACGTTATTCGCGAAACAGCAAAACAACTACTTCGCCACACAGCAGCAGAGGTAGTAGAACGTCGTCTGTTTCGAAACGAATTTTGGCAACTGCCGGAACAACAAACAGAAGCACACGTTTAAATGCCGGAAGAACTGCAACAACACACCGAAAATCCATTTCACGAAACTCAAGTTTTAGAAGCTCCGGAAATTCAGTACCAAATAGGAGGCAACACAGCGTGTCAACACATTCTTCGAGTAGTAATCGGCGGGGAGAATCTTCACGAAATGTCTCTGTCAACCAGCCGCAAAGCAGAACCACACATGCTGTAATACTGTCAAACAGTGGGCGGCGCGAAACTTCATCCTATTCAAGCCGGCGCGAAAAATACCATTTGGCTAAAAACGATAAACGATACTCGCCAACTAGAAATTACCATGGAAGCAATAAAACGTGGTCGGGAAACGACAGGCCCGCTTCTATGAATTACAATTTCAATACTTACAATTATTATACAAACTACAACTATTACAATCACAATCACTGGAACCACAGTTGGGAGAACTACCGCTGGAACTATAATAGCTGGAGAGACTATTATTATGGCTATAATCCATATTCGTACCGTTACAACAGTTACTATTATTACGACAATTATTATGGCGATGTTTTACGGCGTTTTACTTACACTCCTTATGTTTTTGTTCATAATTTTAGGAGGTATTACTGCTACAACGGACACTTTTTTAGATATCACCGGGGAGTTGGTTATGTTTTGATCGATATCCCTTTCGGATTTTCTTTCGAGTATCTTCCGGCAAATTACGAACGTGTTTATATAAACGGTTATCTCTATTTCAGAGTTGGAAATCTGTTTTTCGAACATTCAAATCTCGGATTTCAACTGGTTCATTATCCCGAGCGTTATTATGCTTTCGACGATAATTACCAAGACGACGATTGCTATTGCGATGAGTGGTAGGCTCGATTCCGGAGTGTTGTGCATTTAAAAAACATTTACAAAAGTTGTATTTCACAATATATTATCTGTGTTAACCCGGACAGCAATAATTTGAAAAGATATATCATTTGTTTTTATCGGTGGTCTTAAATTTATTCTGATATTTGTGTGAGGAAAAATCTTGCTAAATCACGTTAAATTGAAAGGGTATGAAAAAGCTTTTGTTATTTGTTTTTGTTGTGTTAGTATTTTCTGTATCAGCATAAAGAAAAGAATTCAGCAGTTCGAAACAGTAAATACAAATAAACTCAGACTGGTTGTTACTGAAGCAGACGATGAACCTGTTTTTAAAAGTATTAAGGCTTTCTTTGTTGAATAATTTTTGCTTAATACTACAATAAAAACGGTAACATATTTTACTGCACTTGTATGTATAAAATATGCGCTAAGTACAATGGGAAACATTATTTTGTTGAACAATGGCTAGGCAGTTAATCTGATTGTTTGTTGGAAATAATATTTCGAATACAAAACTGAAAACAAACGAGGAGCTTCAGAGAGAGATGAAGAATTTAAGTGATGATGTTAATATTTTGAAATCAAAAGAGTTATAAAAAATAATACCAGGTTATAATACAAAATAGAAACTTATGAAAACTAGAAATTTGCTTTTAATTGCCGTTTTTTTGTTTGTCAACTTTGCTGTTGGGGCACAAAATAAAACGGTAAAAATTGCCTGTATTGGCAACAGTATTACTTATGGTTCAGGAATAACCGATAAGCCGCGCGATGCTTATCCGGCACAGCTTGCACGAATGTTGGGTGCCGGGTACAGCGTACGGAATTTTGGATTCTCGGGGCGTACAATGTTGCAAAAGGGGAATTATCCGTATATGAAAGAGGAGATGTTTTTCGATGCCATTAAATGGAAGCCTGATGTTGTAATAATTATGCTTGGAACAAACGACAGTAAATCGAAAAACTGGAAATATAAATCCGATTTCGAAACCGATTATCTGACAATGATAACAGCTTTCGATACACTCTCTTCGCATCCCGAGATTTATGCAGTTGCTCCGGTTCCGGCTTTTCTCGATGCTTATGGAATTAGCAACACGGTGATAAAAGATGAAATTTATCCGATAGTAAAAAAGGTAGCAAAAATAAAAAACATCCATTTTTTCGATTTATACAACCCAATGCTTGGCACCAGAAAAATGTTTCCCGATGGAATTCATCCCAATGCGGAAGGCTCGGGAGAAATGGCAAAGTTAATTTATACCGAAATAACCGGGAAACAAGCAACTTTGGTAAACAGCACATTCCCCGGCTTAAAAAGTATCTGGCACGGATTCAATAAATATGAATTCGATTTTGCACAACATGCAGCTCATATTGTTGTTCCTGAAAAACCGCTTGCCGGAAACCCGTGGATTTTTCGCGCCCGTTTTCCCAACTGGCACTATCAAATGGACAGTATTCTTCTCTCTGAAGGATTTGCTATTGCATATATAAATACCAATAATCAATATGGAAGTCCACGGGCAGTGGAAGTCTGGAACCGGTTTTACAACTATTTAACCAAGGTGAGGAACTTTAATAAAAAGGTTTCGCTTGAAGGAGTGAGCCGTGGGGGACTGTTTATTTATAACTTTGCAAAAAAGTATCCCGAAAGAATAAACTGTATTTATGCCGAAGCTCCGGTTTGCGATTTTAAAAGCTGGCCCGGTGGTTTTGGAAAGGGAATTGGAAGCACCGGCGATTGGAAAAAGCTAAAAGAAGAGTACGGATTTACATCGGACGATGATGCAAAAGCATACTCGAATAACCCCATTGATAATCTTGAAAAACTGGCTGATGCAAAAGTTCCGGTACTTCATATGATTGGTTTAAAAGATGAAGTTGTGCCTCCCAACGAAAATACACTGGCTTTAATCGATCGCTATATAAAATTGGGGGGAGCTGCAACTGTTGTTCCGTGTACATTGGGGAAACAGCAATTACAAGGACACCATTTTGTTATTGAAACACCGCGCCTCGGTGCCGATTTTATTGAATACAACACCAAACTCCCCAAACAAAAATTAAATTCAGCTGATTATCATTTAATGCGTAACGGATTGGAGAACTCTTTCATAAAATTTGAGCAGCGGAAAAAGGCTCGGGTTGCATTTTTGGGCGGCTCAATTACTCACAATCCCGGCTGGCGCGACAGTATTTGCAACTATCTCGAAAATCGGTTCCCTAAAGTTGATTTCGATTTTATTGCTGCCGGAATTCCTTCGTTCGGTTCAACCGAAGATGTTTTCAGAATGAAAAGAGATGTTTTTAAAGACGGACCGGTCGACCTTTTGTTTGTTGAGGCAGCTGTTAACGATGGAGGAAAAGGACGACCAGAAAAAGAAATTTTGCGTTCGATGGAGGGAATTGTAAGGCAAGCCCGAAATAACGACCCCACAACCGATATTGTTTTTATGTATTTTGTCGACCCGGCAAAAATTGCAGACTACCGCGCGGGGAAAGTGCCTGCCATAATTCAACTTCACGATAAAGTAGCAGCGTATTACAATATTCCTGTAATTAATTTGGCTAAAGAAGTTACCGACCGTATTGATGCCGGAGAGTTTACCTGGAAAGACGATTTTAAGAATCTGCATCCTTCGCCTTTCGGACAAGGAATTTATGCCCATTCGATGTTGAATTTTTTAGATGATGCCTGGGGTGGTTTTGTTGCCGACGACGATAAAATTACCACTTACCAAATGCCTCAAAAATTAGATGCAGCGTGCTACGACAATGGAATTTTAATTGAAGCAAAAAATATAAAACCTCAAAAAGGGTGGACTTTTGTAGCGAATTGGGTTCCTGAGATAAAAGCAAATACACGTGCCAACTATATTCGTGTGCCAATGTTGGTTGGCGAATATCCTACAAAACAAATTCAATATAAATTCGAGGGAAACGCCGTTGGCATTGCAGTTGCTGCAGGCCCCGATGCCGGAATAGTAGAATTCAGTATCGATGGTGGTAAGTGGCAAAAACGCGACCTTTTTACAAAGTATAGTAAAAGCTACCATTTGCCGTGGTACTATACGCTTGCCGATGGTTTGCCAAATGGAAAACATACCGTTAAAATAAAAATTGCTAACGAGCAAAATACGCTTAGTGTTGGCAAACGTTGCGTTTTAAGGTATATTTATATAAACCGATAAATTGTTTGAGTATGTTCCTCTCCAGATTATTGTATTTTAATTTTGAAAATAACTTGTGAAAAAAGAATTTATCTTATTTTTAATTGCCTTCTTCTTTTGGTTTTCGGGTAACCTGTCGGCACAAAATTTGAAAACGTTTAACAAAGAAAAGGTTACTATTAAAGGCGACTGGCTAGTCGACCCGATTGATGCAAAAGCTGCACTATATAAAACAGCCGATGGTAAACTGGTATTTAGCAACGGAATTGTTGCACGTACTTTTGCTGTTGAACCCAACTGCGCAACAGTGGGAGTGGACCATTTAATTAACAACGAAGCTTTTTTACGCTCAGTTCGTCCCGAAGCAGAAGTTGAAATTGACGGATTAACGTTTACTATTGGAGGACTTACAGGGCAACCCATTCATAATTATCTCTCGGAAAAGTGGATAAAGAATTTGAAAGCCGACCCGGCTGCATTCAAATTTACCGGCTACAAAATAGAGGAGACAAAAGAGCGATTTGCCTGGAAAAAGCGTCGCGAGTGGATGCCAAAAGATATGCCGTGGCCGGTACCCGGAAAGGAGCTGATATTTAGTTACCGGCTCGACGAACCGGCGTTAAAAATAGTTGTGACAAATTCGTTTTCCGACGACAGTCGCCCGGTTTTATATAATGATGAATTCAGAAAATTAAGTGCCGGTTGGAAAGTTTATGCTTCCGGTGCCGACGAACGCAATTCGTTTATTAACGAGGGAAAACCCGGCGAAATTATGGCACTTGCCAATACTGCTGTTTTTGCCGACCGTAAAATAGCCGGTGGAACAGAAGTCGTTCTTGCAAAAATTGATGCAGGCACCGATAAATCTTCGAGCTGGGGACCCGGGCTTGGATTGGTTTTTCAGGATAAAACAGTAAAAATAAATTTACGCCCCGGAAACGGCCAATTTGGTTTCTCTGATGGCGATAACGAAAAAAAGATAAAAGGGTTGCTGCCCGGTAAAGCGGTTTGGTTGCGCTTCGAAATAAAAGGCGATAAAATTACAGGCTCATATTCGTACGATAAAAATTCGTGGACAAAGATTGACCAAACAACTGTTACTGGATTTCCGCTGTGGGTACGAATTGGCAAAATGGACTGGCGCGGCGACAAATCGGACAATAGAAATTATGGCAAACGTGGACGCTGCCACATCGAAGCATTTCAAATGCTGGGAGCAATTCCCGAAAATATTAAAACTATTGGTATTGAAAAATACAGCTACCTGAAGAATATTGTTATAAATGTACACTACGAATTGTACGATAATTTGCCGCTATTCTGTAAATGGATTACTATTGATAACAACTCGGGGCAGCAAATTCAAATAAATAAATTTAAAAGCGAAATTCTGGCAGCTGTCGAACCGCGAAACGAACCGCAGTATAAACAAGCGTGGATGTTGCCTAATATTACCATTCAAACCGATTACGATTGCGGTGGAGGAATGCAATACGAAAATGGTGAGGGAAAAGCATATGAATGGGAAATCGACCCGCTCTATAAAACACAAATTAACTGGCCACGCGAAAATCCTTGCCTGTTGGTTGTTCGCCCCGAATACGGCCCCGAGCAAAGTGTTATGCCAAAAGAAACCTTTTCGAGCCATCGTGTGTGGGAGTTAATTCACTCTTCTCTCGAACGTGAGCGAAAGGGGCTTGAAATGCGTCGAATGTTTCGGGCAATTGCCCCGTGGGTAACCGAAAATCCGATAATGATGCACGCCCGTTTTGCAAAGACCGAAGCAGTTAAATCGGTAATCGACCAGTGTGCCGAAGTTGGTTTCGAGAAAATAATTCTAACTTTTGGTAGCGGTTTTAATATTGAAGACGATAGTGAGGAGAATATTAGTCGAATGAAAATGCTTGCCGATTATGCACACTTTAAAAATGTTACACTTGGCGGATATTCATTATTGGCGAGCCGCAAAGTTGGTGGGGGTAACGATGTGGTGATGCCCGAAGGAATGAAACCACGGTTTGGAAATTCGCCTTGCATTTGTAGTAAATGGGGTGAAGAGTATTTTGGCAAACTTTATAATTTCTTTGAAAAAACAGGATTCGATAATTTTGAACACGACGGTTCGTATCCCGGCGATGTTTGTGCATCAACCAAACATCCCGGCCATAAAGGGCTGGAAGACAGTCGTTGGAATCAGTTTAAAGTGATTGCCGATTTTTATCACTGGTGTCGTGGCAGAGGAATATTTTTAAATATACCCGACTGGTATTTTCTAAATGGAGGAAATAAAGTTGGAATGGGCTACCGCGAAACAAATTGGTCGTTGCCGCGTGCGCAGCAAGAGATAATTGAACGCCAGAATATTTACGATGGTACATGGTTTAAAACGCCTTCAATGGGGTGGATGCACGTTCCGCTGGTACAGTATCATGGTGGAGGCGAAACTGCAACACTCGAACCACTGCACGAACATCTCGATAGTTACGGCCAACGTTTGGCCAACCTTTTTGGAGCTGGCGTTCAGGCTGCCTGGCGAGGGAAAGAGCTGTACGATACCGATAAAACAAAAGCACTCGTAAAAAAATGGGTCGACTTTTATAAAAAGCACCGTCGCATTCTCGATGGCGATATTATTCATGTTCGTCGTCCCGATGGTAACAATTACGATGCGATTTTGCATATTAACCCTACCGGTATTGAAAAGGGATTGTTAATGGTTTACAATCCGTTGAACGAACCGATAAAACGGCGAATAAAACTGAACTTGTATTATACCGGATTAAAAGATTATGCTTTAATTTCGGAACAGGACGGTATAGATAAAACAATAAAAATAGATAGAGATTACACTGTTTTTGTCGATATTGAAATACCTGCTCATTCGCAAACCTGGTTTGTTATTAAAAATAATTTTTAAGCTATGAAATACATTTTATCTGTTGTTGTTTTTCTAATGTTGAGTAGCACTTGTTATTCGCAAGACGAAAAACCTACGTGGAAAGAGATTCAAAAACAGTACAAATTTCCGAAGTGGTACACCGAAGCACGTTTTGGAATCTGGGTACACTGGGGAGCTCAAACCGAACCCAAAATGGGTGGCGGCTGGTATGCGCGGCATATGTATATGGAAGATGTTGGGAAACAATTGTGGGGAAAGAATGCATATACTTATCATCAGAAAACATACGGCCATCAGTCGGAAATAGGATATAAAGACGTAATTAATCATTGGAAAGCCGAGAACCTCGACACCGACGCTCTTTTGAAATATTTTAAAAGCCTTGGTGCTAAATATTTTGTTGCACTTGCCAATCATCACGACCATTTCGACAATTGGAATTCGACCTATCAGAAATGGAATTCCGTAAATGTGGGGCCGCATCGCGATATTATTGGTGAGTTTTCAAAATCGGCAAAAAAATACGGTGTTCCTTTTGGAGTAAGTTCTCACGACGACCGGTTTTTACATTGGTGGCTTCCCGCTTTTGGTGCCGACAAAACAGGCCCCCAAAAAGGTGTTCCTTACGATGGGAATATGACAAAAGCTGATGGAAAAGGAAAGTGGTGGGAAGGACTCGACCCGGCCAATCTTTATGGTTTGCCACCCGAAAAAAGAACCGACGAGTGGGTTGAAAGTGTGAAAAAAACCTGGCTGAAACGACATACCGAGCTGGTAACAAAATACAACATCGATATGGTTTGGTTCGATGGTTACGGGTTTCCATATAAAGAATATGGCAAGGAGTTGTGCCGTAGGTTTCTTGCGAATGATTATAAGGAGCACAATAAATTCACCAAAGTTGTAGTGGGCAAAATGGGTAACGAACAAGCAGTTGTTAAAGACATTGAACGGGGTGGTGCAAACAAAATATTAATGGTACCCTGGCAGGGAATTACAACCTTTAGAACCTGGTTTTATAAAGAAGACCCGGAGTCGAAATACAAGCACAATGCACGAACAATTATTGAGTTGTTGAGCGATTATATGAGTAAAAACGGCAACTTGCTTTTAAATGTTGAACTTTTGCCCGACGGAACAATCCCGCCCAAACAAAAAGATATGCTCGACGACATTGGGAATTGGGTAAATACAAATGCCGAAGCAATTTATGCAAGTAAACCATGGAAAATTTATGGCGACAATTTAAACTCGTTTTTAAATGAACGAAATTCGAATTTGAGTGAAACAGATTTAAAAGCTCAAAAAGAAAAAGCCAAAAAAGAGCAGTTTAACGAACGTACGTTAGAGAGCCCGCCATACGGACATAATGAGGTGCGTTTTACAACAAATAATGGCATACTCTACGTTATTGTTTTAAATCCGCAGGAAGGAGATATTGAAATACCGTCGTTGGGGATAAACTCGGAATACAATGCGAAATCTGTAAAAACAATTCGGATGGTTGGTGAAGATAAATCAATTCAGTTTAAACAACAACCCGGTAAATTAATTTTGAGTGTGCCTGCAAAACGCCCAAATAAATTTGCCACAGTTTTTGCTGTTGAAGGAGTTTTGTAAATTCTTTTAGATTATTAC
>WGCT01000136.1 GCA_015493625.1 Draconibacterium sp.
CAGGCATAACTTATTCGCATGTCGTTTACAAATTCGGAAAGCGATTTGCCCGATTTCTGCTTAAAAAACCGGCAAAATGCCGAAGGGTGCATATTGGCAATCTCGGCTACTTTTTTTAACTCTATTTTTTTTAGATAACCGGAATTTATATAGTGCATTGTTTTTATTAACCGGTTGCTTGTAAAATCGTGATTTTCTGTCTGGTAAAGTTCTCCGGCAAGCAGTTTGTATTTTCTGACTTTTGCCAATGTTTGCAAAATGTTTAGTAGCGAAATAGTGCGTTTAAACCCTTTCTGTTTTGTGAGACTAAATAGTTGTGTTCTTATTTTTACCGAAAATGATTTGTTAAACCTTATCCCTCGCAACGAACGTTCGAGAAGTTCGCGTATTAAATGAAACTCGGGGTACGAAGAGATAGCCTCTTTGAAAAAATCGTTCGAAAACTGAACAACAATATATTCAACTCCCGAATACTTATTGTTTTCTTCACTTTTCCAGTAATGCGGTAAATTTGAGCCTAGCAATACCAAATCGTTCGAGCTGAAAGTTTCTATACTGTCGGCAACAAAACTGGTGCCTTCTCCTTTATTTATAAAAAGAAGCTCGTACTCGGAATGGAAATGCCACGGATATGTAAACGATGGTTTTTTTTGCCATTTTACTTTAACGGCTGCACGCCCGGGGAAATCAATATGTTCGTGCATCATTCTCATACTCTCATCGTTTTGTAACTGTTTAATTGCACTAAAGTTGACAATTTAAAATAACAAAGCAATAGAAATGCAAATATAATATAAATGATTGCAAAAGCAGTACTGTTTTCCTATGGATAATAGATATAAGTTTGTAAGGGTTAAAAAATTGTAATTATGACAAACGAACAGTGGGAACTGCTTTTAGCAACCAGTAAAGGAGAAAATCAAAATAAACCAGTTACGGCATTTATTTCAGATAGCCCGTGGATTCCCGGATGGGCAGGAATATCAACACTTCAATATTATTCTTCGGAAGAGATATGGTTTCAGGCAAATAAAAAGATGGTTGAAACGTTTCCCAATACAATTTTTATTCCCGGGTTTTGGTCGGAATTTGGAATGTGCACCGAGCCTTCTGCATTTGGGGCAAAACTTATTTGGAATGAATACAGTTTGCCGCACGCCAACAAAATTCTTACCGATATTTCGGAAGCGGGGAAACTGAATATTCCCAATCCGAAGACCGATGGGCTTTTGCCATTTATTGTTCAACGTCTGCTCAATTATCAGCAACCAATGCGGGAAATGGGGCACGAAGTTAAATTTGCAATTGCACGTGGCCCGTTAAATATTGCATCGTTTTTAATGGGAACCACAGAACTGATGATGGGATTTATGATGGATCCGGAAAACAGTAAAAAATTACTTGAAACCATTACACAATTTACAATAAACTGGATTGAATACCAAAAAGAGATGTTCCCAAGTATTGAGGGAATTATGCTGCTCGACGATATTGTTGGTTTTGTTGGCGACGACGAATGTAAAGAGTATGCTGTTCCATACATAAAACGCATTTTTAATGCTTTCGATTCAAAGTTTAATCTTTTCCATAACGATGCTCCGGGTTTAATTTCGTCGCCCTACCTAAAAGAGATGGGAGTTGATTTGTTCAATTTTAGTTTCGAACACACGTTAACCGAAATTCGTAATTTGGCAGGGCCCGATGTTGCTCTGCTTGGAAACATTGCACCACGCGATATTCTGGCGCAGGGCACGCCGGAACAAGTACGGTTGGAAACCCGTAAAATAGTGAAGGATTTTGGAAACAACAACCGGATAATATGGTCGTGCGGAGGCGGGCTGCCGCAAGATGTAACCACAGAAAATATAAATGCGTTTATCAATACAATCAATAAAGAGGTACCTGAATTATAGCGTTTTCTCAGATAAAATAATAGCTTTTTACGATGAAATATAGTACTGCTATTCTGTTTCTTTTTTTCTCTCTCACTCTTTTTTCGCAAGAGCCGGTAAAATTTACCGTTCAATTCAGCGAGGATAGAATTGATGCTGTAATTTCGGTTTGTTTAGACGGATTAAATTATAACACCGACAAAAAAAATCTGGTTTTATACGAAATAACAAAAAATGGAGAACAGCTTATCCCATCGCAAATTGAACACGGAAACCCGGCCGTTCTTTGGTTTGTTTTAAATGGTGTATCAGAAAAGAACAGAAAAAGAGAGTTTGTACTAAAACATGAGAATCTTGAAAAATTAGTTGACTCGAAAATAGTTTTAAAAAAAGATTATAAAGATTTAAGTCTTTTAAAAGATAATCGGCTTATTTTAAAATACCGTTTTGTCACAACTTTTCCGCCCGATGGAGTAAACCCGATTTATAAACGTTCCGGCTATATTCATCCGCTCACCTCTCCCGGTGGCGAGACACTTACACGCATTCAACCACCCGACCACCGGCACCACTACGGAATTTGGGGGCCATGGACAAAAACACATATCGATGGGCGCGAAGTGGACTTCTGGAATCTTGTAAAAGGTGAAGGAACAGTAAAATTTGCCGGATTTCTTTCGGAGTACGAAGGAGCTGTTTTTAGCGGTTTTAAAGCACTGCAACAACATATCGATTTTGGAGCAAAAGGAGCCGACCAAATTGCCATGAATGAGATTCTGGATGTACGTGCCTGGAATATTGGTGATAAAGTTTGGGTGGTCGATTACACAACTTCGTTAAATTGTCCGCTAAAAAACGGAATATTGCTCGATGCATACCGGTATGGTGGCGGAATTGGTTTCCGTGCAACCGAAAAATGGAACAAAAGCAATTGCACGGTTCTTACTTCCGAGAATAAAACCCGGGTTGATGCCGACGGTTCGTATGCTCGTTGGTGTATTGTTGAAGGTGAATCGGGAACAAAAGAGGGACGTTCGGGAATTCTTTTTTTAAGTCACCCAGCAAACAGAATGCACCCCGAGCCAATGCGGGTTTGGCCTACAGATGCCAACAACGGGCGTGGCGATATGTATTTCGAATTTGTTCCCATTCGTCACGACGACTGGAAACTGGACTCGAAAAAAGAATACACACTAAAATACAGAATGGTAATTTTCGATGGGAAAATGGATGCAAAAACTGCTGAAATGTATTGGACCAGTTTTGCTTTTAACCCGAAGATTGAGTTTAAGTAGGAAGATTTGCCACTGATTTGTAGATTGAAAAATAAATATTAACAGTTATAATTTAATACATTACACAATGAAAAAAATAGTTAGTTTGATTTTAATCGTTCTGCTGTCGGTTTCGTTTGCCGAAGCAAAAAAAGTAAGAGTAAAAGGGAAACACATTCTTATTTACACAAAAAACGGAAAAGGTTATGTTCACAAGAATATTGCCAACAGTGTAAAAGCAATAAAAGAGATTTGTGCCAAAGAGGGTATTATTGCTGATTCTTCTGACGACCCGGCAGTTTTTACTCCCGAGAACCTTGCAAAGTACGATGCGCTCTTCTTTTCGAACAGTAATAACAAAGGTTTCGATACCGAAGCACAGAAAAAAGCGTTTCAGGATTTTTGTCGCAGCGGAAAAGGATTTGGAGCGATTCACTCGGCAAATGCAACCGAACGCGAGTGGCCATGGTACTGGCAACTGGTAGGAGGAAAATTTGTACGCCATGCTCCTAAACAGAAATTTGAGGTAATTGTGGTTGACCCCAATAACCCATCGACAGCACCATTACCAAAACATTGGGCGGTTGAAGATGAGTGTTATTACTCTAACCAATTAAATCCCGATATTCATGTTTTGCTTGCCGCCGATCTGACAACTGTTGAAGACAAAGGGAAAGCGGAATATCCCGGCGACACCTTTTACAAGAGTTTTCCACTTTGCTGGTGTCATAAGTTCGAAGGTGGACGACAATGGTATTCTGCACTGGGGCATCGACCTGAAGTTTATGATGACGAGACTTTCAGAGCTCATATCAGAGGTGGAATTCTTTGGATTTTGGGAGTGGATTAGGGAAAATTAACAAGCTGAGAAAAGAGTTCAGAGTTCAAAGTTCAGGGTTCAGAGTTCAAAAAGAACAAGTTTAAGCGAAATGTAAAATTTAGAGACAGTTAACAAATTAACATTCAGAGCAAACTTAAAAACAATAATATGAAACGAAGAAATTTTTTAAAAAACACAATGGCAACAACTGCCGGAGCAATAATCATTCCTTCGGTTGTTCCATCGTCGGTATTTGGTAAAAATGCACCGAGTAACAAAATTAATGTGGGCCAAATTGGTTGTGGCCGAATTGCACAAACACACGATATGCCGGGAACATTGCAGCACGATGTTGCCCGAATGGTTGCCGTTTCAGATTTAGACAGCAACCGAATGAAAGACGGTAAAAAGTTGGTTGAGAATTTTTATAAGAAAAAAACCGGCAGCAATAATGCGGTTGATGTAAAAATGTACGGCGATTACAAAGAGATGCTTCTAAACAAAGACATCGATGCTGTAATTATTAGTACACCCGACCACTGGCACTCGCAACCGGCACTCGAAGCAGCACTTGCCGGTAAAGATATTTACCTGCAAAAACCAACTTCGCTTACTGTTACCGAAGGCAGGCTTTTAAGCGATATCGTTCACCGTCAGGGAACAATTCTGCAAATGGGAACGCAACAACGTTCGATGCCTCAATTTAGGCGCGCTGCCGAGCTTGTTCGTAACGGAAGAATTGGGAAAATACATACCGTAAAAATTGGATTACCGGGCGACCCGGCGGGACCGGTTTTCGAAACTGGCCCTGTTCCTTCAACATTTAATTACAATATGTGGCTTGGCTCAACTCCTGAGATACCCTACCACGAAAAATTGGTACATCCGCAAAAAGGTTATAGTCGCCCAGGATGGTTGCGATACGAAAACTACGGAGCAGGAATGATTACCGGTTGGGGTCAACATCATTTCGATTCGGCAGCCTGGGGAATGGATACTGAACATACCGGACCAATTTCGGTGGAAGCCGTTGCTCAATTCCCTAAATCGGGTACATGGAATGTACATGGCGATTTTATGGTAAAACAGGAGTATGAAAATGGAATTACCGTATTTGTTAGCGGTGGTTATACAAATGGAGTAAGATACGAAGGAGAAGACGGTTGGGTTTTTGTGTCGAGAGGAAGTTATACCGCTTCGCCAAGCGACCCTGTAGACAAAGAAAAAAGCGCGAAAGCACTTAACGCCAGCGACCCAAAAATTCTTAACTCGGTAATCGGTCCCGACGAAATTCATCTATATAAAAGCGACGAGCAACATGGTAACTGGTTAGACTGTATTCAGTCGCGCAAACAGCCCATTTCGCCAATAGAAATTGGTCACCGCGCTTGTAGTATCTGTTTAATCAGCCACATTGCAATGAAAGTTCCGGGTGTACTGAACTGGAATCCAAATACCGAACGATTTACGAATAACGATTTGGCCAACTCAATGTTAAGCCGCCCGCAACGGTATCCGTACGGAACTGATTATGTAAAAAGGTAAGGGTTAAATATTATTTACATTTCCGGAAAAGATTTCAGAAATAAAATTGCCGGTATACTCAATCCACATAGTTTTTCGAGTTACATTTTTTATTAATGGTTCGGTACATTTTTATAAACATCTCATAAACAGAGAATTACAAGACTCAAAGTGGTTGTCGTAATTTGCTAAAAATCAGACCTTTGCGACTTTGCGGCTTTGCGAGAAACAAAAATTTAACGAAGTATTGGTTTTATAGAGAACCCGAAAAACTACGTGGAATAAATATGAAATATTTTTAAAACTATTTCTTCATTAGCCGAAATATTGTTCTGCCACGATAATAATCGTAAATTTACAAGCAAAAAATATAAACCATTTAACCATTTCAAGAAATGAAAAAAATACATTTACTCGTTCTGTCTGTTGCAGTTGCTTTTACAGCTTGCACCGGAGGCGGCCAAAAGAAAACAGAAACCAATAAAAAACAGAGTATGTTTACAGGAGCTAAAGGCGAAGTAAAATTAATGACACTTGATCCGGGGCATTTTCATGCCTCATTGGTTCAAAAAGTTATGTACGACCAAATTGACCCCACAGTGTACGTTTTTGCACCTAAAGGGCCCGATGTACAAGAACATTTAAAACGAATTGAGAGCTACAACACCCGTGCAGAGAATCCAACATCGTGGATTGAAAAAGTATATTTGGGAGATGATTTTTTCGAAAAAATGATTTCTGAAAAACCGGGGAATGTAATGGTAGTTTCGGGAAATAACGCAAAAAAGACCGAGTATATTTTAAAAACCGTTGAAGCGGGAATTAATGTGTTGGCCGACAAACCCATGGTTATAAACCCCGATGAGTTTCCAAGACTTGAACAAGCTTTTAAAGTTGCCGGCGAAAAAGGTGTTTTACTATACGACATAATGACTGAGCGACATGAGGTTACAACAAAAATACAGCGCGAATTATCGAAAATACCCGAAGTTTTTGGAACCTTGTTAAAAGGTACAGCAGAAAATCCTGCAATTACAAAAGAGAGTGTACATCACTTTTTTAAATATGTTTCGGGAAAAGCATTAATTCGTCCGGCGTGGTTTTTCGATGTAACCCAACAGGGAGAAGGAATTGTTGATGTAACAACACATCTCGTCGATTTAATTCAATGGGAAGCTTTTCCGGAAGTTACACTTGCTAAATCGGATGTAAATATTGTTTCTGCAAAACATTGGACTACCGACCTCACTCCCAAAATGTTTAAAAAAGTTACCGGCCTCGATAGCTATCCCGGGTATCTTCAAAAAGCGATAAAAGACGACACGCTAAAAGTTTACAGCAACGGAGAAATTAACTACACGTTAAAAGGAGTTCATGCAAAAGTATCGGTGGCTTGGCATTTTCAGGCTCCCGAAGGAACTGCCGACACGCACTACTCAATTATGCGAGGTACAATGTGTAACCTTATTATTAAGCAGGGGCAAGAGGAAGGTTATAAACCAAAACTGTATGTTGAAGCAACTGTTAAAGATGGGTTGGAAACTTTTGCCGGCGGTCTGGGAAAAGCAATAAATCAAGATCTGGCAGTAATGTATCCGGGGTTAAAACTAAAAAAACTCAGCGACAGACTTTGGACTGTTGAAATTCCCGATAAATATAAAGTTGGCCACGAAGCTCATTTCGGACAGGTTACACAAAAATATCTACGCTACCTTAAAATGGGACATTTACCCGAATGGGAAGTGCCCAATATGATTGTTAAATATTATACAACCACCGAAGGAATGAAAGTCGCTTTGAAATAGGGGATTTAAAAATCTTCTGCCATAAAGGGAAAAACTTTTTTTACATTTTAAGAACTATTCAAATGAAAACTGTAATTCTTTTTTTACTTATCCTTACCGGTATTTCCACAAATGCGCAGGTTGTCGATTCTCTTTGGATTAGAAATAATTATTCAAAAAAAGAGGTTTATATAACAATGCGCGACGGTGTACGATTGTTTACATCGATTTACATTCCAAATAGTACCGAAGAGGAACACCCAATTTTGATGAGAAGAACTCCATACTCTTGTCGCCCTTACGGCAAAGATAAATTTCCTAAATTCTGGCGTAATTATCAAAAAGAGTATTTTAAAGAGGGTTATATTGTTGTTATTCAGGATGTGCGTGGAAGGTGGATGAGTGAGGGCGAATTTGTTGATGTGCGTCCGTTTAATGCGAGCAAAAAAGGGAAGGAGATTGATGAGTCGAGTGATACGTATGATACCATTGAATGGCTTTTAAAGAACATTGCGCACAACAATGGTAATGTTGGAGTATTTGGCATTTCCTATCCCGGGTTTTATTCAACAATGGCAGCGGCAAGCAATCACCCTGCGTTAAAAGCGGTGAGCCCGCAGGCACCGGTTACAAACTGGTTTATTGGCGACGATTTCCATCATAATGGTGCATTTATGATGATGGATGCATTTCATTTTTATTCTGTGTTAGGAAGTGGTTTTGGTGTCCCACATCCCAAACCGGTTTCGGTTGGGGCAAAATCTGTCGGGTTTCCTAATCGCGATAATTATAAGTTTTATCTCGAAGTGGGGGCAATAAAAAACCTCACAAAATTAACCGGCGACAGTATTGCTTTTTGGAATGAGTTGATAAGTCATCCGGATTATGATGAATGGTGGATGGCCCGGGACGCAAGAAATGCAACAAAAAATTTACATCCTGCCATGTTGTGGGTTGGCGGTTTGTTTGATGCAGAAGATTGCTGGGGTGCCTGGAATACATATAAAGCAGCAGAGAAGAATAATAAAGGCAAAGCTTTTAACAAAATTGTGGAAGGTCCGTGGTTTCATGGTCAATGGGCATACGATGACGGAACACATCTTGGAAATATTCAATTTGGTTCGAATACGAGTAAGTATTTTCAGCAAAATTTTGAGCTGTCATTTTTCAATTATTATCTGAAAGGGAAAGGAGATATTTCGAAAATTGCAGAGGCAAATGTTTTTATTTCCGGCGAAAACAGATGGCATTCGTTTAAACAGTGGCCACCGGCAAATAAAGAAAATAAGACAATCTATTTTCAGCCAAACGGAAAACTCGACTGGGGAAAACCGGTTGTCAAAAACAGTTTTAGCGATTATGTTAGCGACCCTGCAAAACCGGTACCGTACGAAGAGAATGTACACTTTAGGAGAACCAGAAATTATATGACTAACGACCAGCGGTTTGCTGCACGCCGGCCCGATGTACTTGTTTTCGAAACCGACACGTTAACCGAAGATTTAACCGTTACCGGAAGTGTAATTGCCGATTTGGCAACCAGTATTTCGACTACCGATGCCGATTTTGTTGTAAAAATTATTGATGTTTTTCCCGATAACTTCAGTTATGAAACCGAAAAGAAGAAAAACAGTTATCCGATGGGAGGGTATCAGATGTTAGTTCGGGGAGAAGTATTTCGTGGGCGATACAGAAATAGTTTCCAAAAGCCGGTGGCATTTATTCCGGAGAAAATTGAAAATGTAAAATTCGAACTACCATCAATTGCGCATAAATTTAAAAAAGGGCACCGTTTAATGGTGCAGATACAAAGCAGCTGGTTTCCGCTGGTTGATAGAAATCCGCAACAATTTATCGATATTTATCGTTGCAACAACGACGACTTTATAAAGAGTACAATTAAAATTTATCACGATTCACAAAATTCATCGAAAATTATATTGCCTGTATTACAAGATTAAAAACGGTGGAAATCCTTTTCTTAAATAAAAATCCGTATTGAAACAGTTCAATACGGATTTTTTACTTCTCCCCGCCGGGGATTTCGGGAGGGACTTCCCTTAACTCAAATTTTTAATCCGTTCCATGGCTTCAATTACATTTTCGCGGTCGGCAAAAGCCGAAAAGCGGAAATATCCTTCGCCGGCAGGGCCAAATCCCGAGCCGGGCGTTCCTACAACATTCGCTTCGTTCAACACTTTATCGAAGAAATCCCACGAGCTCATTCCATCTTTTGTTTTTACCCAAACGTATGGCGAGTTTTCGCCGCCATAAACTTCGTAATCCATTTCGCGCATGCTCTCGCGCATTATTTTAGCGTTGCCAAGATAGTAGGTAATTGTATCGGCCACCTCTTTTTTACCTTCTTCCGAAAAAGTAGCTGCTGCCGCTTTTTGTACGGGATACGAAACCCCGTTAAATTTTGTCGATTGGCGACGGTTCCAAAGTGGTTTTACCGGATACGATTTTCCGTCAGCACCAAAGGCTTCCAACTCGTTGGGAACAACGGTGTATGCACAACGTGTTCCGGTAAATCCGGCTGTTTTCGAGAAACTGCGAAATTCAATCGCCACTTTTTTCGCTCCTTCAATTTCGTAAATCGAATGCGGAATATTGTCGTCGGTAATAAATGCCTCGTAAGCGGCATCGAAAAGAATGATGCTTTTATGTTCCAGTGCATAATCGACCCACTTTTTTAACTCTGCTTTTGTGGCAACCGTTCCGGTGGGATTGTTGGGGTAGCACAAGAAAATAAGGTCGGGAACCTGATTGGGAAAATCGGGAACAAAATTATTTTCGATGGTACACGGCATATAAATAATCCCGTCGTAATACCCGTTTGCTTTGCACGCTCCGGTTTTACCGGCCATAACAGTTGTATCTACATAAACCGGATAACTGGGGTCGCATATGGCAATTTTATTGTCGTTGCCAAAAATATCCTGAATATTTCCGGTGTCGCTTTTCGAGCCGTCGGAAACAAAAATCTCGTCGGCCGAAATTTCTACGCCATTTTTCTGATATGCATTTTCGGCAATTGCTTCGCGTAAAAAACCGTACCCCTGCTCGGGCCCGTAACCTCTAAAAGTTTCGCTGTTTGCCATCTCTTCAACACCCGCGTGAAACGCTTTTATAATGGCTGGCGACAATGGTTTCGTCACATCGCCAATACCCATTTTAATCACTTTCTTGTTGGGGTTAGCAGCCATAAATTCGTTCACCCGCCGCCCTATTTCGGGGAAAAGATAACCCGCCTGAAGTTTCAGGTAATTTTTGTTAATTAATGCCATATTCTATTTTATGTTGTTTTTGATAACTATTTTTAATTCAGGGAGTTTATTCTGACTACACCAATATTTTCTAAACAATCCAAATCTTTAATCAACATAAATAGCTTCGTTTAGAATTCGGTTTTTGTATCTTGTCTTAATATATTTCTCACGACATAAATCCACGTCAACTTTCAGGTTTTCCCTAAAAAACTGTTTAACAGCAATTTTAATGTCGTATAAATTATTGGTATTCTCTTCGAATTCAACAATCAAATCAATATCCGAAATATCGGTTTGTTCTTTTCTTGCATACGAACCAAACAATCCAATTTTAGTGATATGAAATTTATCTTGAAGCATAGGTTTATTCTTCGAGATAAAGCTTAATATTTGTTTTTGCGTGTACATTATTAATGCAAATTTACGAATAAATTTTTCAGTTATGGAATTCAATATTTTATACAACTAAAATTCACTTTAGATTAATACATTTGTATTCGAGATAAAAATAAAACTATGCAAAACTTTTTTGTAAAATCGCACGGATTGGGAAACGATTATATTGTTTTAAATGAAGAGAGAATCGATTTTAAATTAACTGAAAAAGCCATCATTAAAATTTGTGATGTTCACTACGGAATTGGCTCCGATGGAATATTGCTGAAAGTACCAAGTGAACACGCCGATTTCGGGTTGCGGATTTTAAATCCCGACGGCTCGGAAGCAGAAAAGAGTGGAAACGGCCTGCGCATTTTTGCCAAATATCTGTACGACTATAAATATACTGCCGAAAAAAGCTTTACCATTGAAACTCCCGGCGGACTGGTACGTGCCGAAATTATTGAGGCAAAAAACGAAAAGGCATTCACCATAAAAGTGGAGATGGGGAGGGCAATTTTCGAATCGGAAAAAGTTCCGGTAATTTGCGAGGCCGGCGAGTGCATCGACCAAACTCTAAATCTGGAATACCGCGATTACCAAATAAATTGTGTGTCGGTGGGAAACCCGCACTGCGTGGTTTTAAAAGATGAGTTGGATGTAGATGAGATTATGACTTTTGGCTCGCAGATTGAAAATCATAAGATTTTTCCGAACAGGATAAACGTACAGTTTGCAAAAGTAATTTCGCCCACCGAAGTCGAAATTTTAATTTGGGAGCGCGGTGCCGGCTGGACTTTGGCATCGGGAAGCTCGTCGTGTGCGGTGGCGTGTGTGGTTGTAAAACATGGGCTAACAGAACGTAACCTGACCATTAAAATGCCGGGCGGTGAGCTAAAAATTGAAATTGATACCAATTGGAATATTGAAATGACCGGCGAAGTTCGCGAAATTGCATCTGGAATTTTAAGCAACGAACTGATAAACAGTGACATTTAGAAATACTGAATGCAAGAGATGAATAAAAAACAAAACTTCTGCTTTCCTATAAAAATCTAATGTCTAACAGTCAATAAAAAAAATGATGAAGATACCGCAAAAAATAAAGCCCGATTCAAAAATAAGAATTATCTCTCCGGCAGGGAAGATTGAGAAGTCGAAAGTTCTTCCGGCTGTAAAATGGCTCGAGAATAAAGGTTACCTTGTTGAGTTGGGGCAGTATGTTTTTGCGCAACATTTTCAGTTTGCCGGAACCGACGAGCAGCGGTTGCACGATTTGCAAACCGCTTTCGATGACCCCGAAACCGATGTAATAATTTGCTCGCGTGGCGGTTACGGAACCGTGCGGATTATTGATAAAATTGATTTCACAAAATTTTTACAACACCCCAAATGGCTGGTTGGGTTTAGCGATATTACTGCACTTCATTTGGCACTTCATAAAAAAGAGATTGCAACGGCACACGCTGCAATGCCTGCTTCTTTTTTCGATAAAAGCGGCACTCCAAATCAAAATCTCGATTTATTGATGAGTTTGCTAAGCGGGGAGAATCTCACCTATTCGTTCCGAAATACTATTTTTAACCGGACAGGAGATGTTACTGCCGAAATAATTGGAGGAAACCTGTCGATTATAGCAAGTTTGCTGGGCACCAAATTTGAACCCGATACCGACGGTAAAATTCTTTTCCTCGAAGATGTTGATGAATACCTCTATCACATCGACCGACTGATACACCAGTTAAAACTGGCTGGTAAATTCGATAAATTGGCCGGACTTATTTTGGGCAATTTCACGGCAATAAAAGACAACGATTCTCCTTTTGGACAAACTGTTGAAGAGATTATTTCGGCAGCTGTTAAAGATTATAGTTTCCCGGTATGCTTTGGGTTTCAGGCAGGACACGACAACGTTAACAAAGCACTTATTTTTGGCGAAAAATGGGAGCTGAATGTTACCAAAACCGAAACAACTTTAAATTGTAAACGCTAAATGGCTACCGCTCGCGAAATAGGAATTATGGGTGAAAAGCTGGCACAACAGCATTTGCGTAGACTGGGGTACAACATTCTTGAAACAAATTGGCATTTTGGTCATTTAGAGTTAGATATTGTTGCACAAGATGGAAATGAACTGGTAATTGTTGAAGTAAAATCGCGAAGTGGAATCCGGTACGAGCACCCCTCGGAAGCGGTTACCAATTCAAAAATAAAACGGATTGTTGAAGCTGCCGATGCATATATTCAGGAAAACGATATTGAAATTGAAACCCGTTTCGATGTGATTACAGTAATCTTTTTCGGGCAAAATCACGAGCTTGAACATTTTAAAGATGCCTTTTATCCAACTCTGTAATCAGGTAAAAATTGATTGAAGAATCAATATCATTTTGTTTTTAATTTCATTCGACTATTTTTATACACAATTCAGATAGGTTCTCAGATAAGCTATTTGGTTTGAGTTTATATTATTGAAAAGTGCAGAATGAATATTGAAGAATTGCGAGATTATTGTCTGACGATGAAAGGAGTTACCGAGAGTTTTCCTTTCGACGAAACCACACTGGTTTTTAAAGTGGCCGGTAAAATGTTTTGTCTTACCGATTTGGAGGATAGTTTTGGCATAAATATAAAAAACAGTCCGGAGAAAAACATTGAACTCAGAGAACAATACAACGCGGTAAAGCCCGGTTTCCACATGAGTAAAAAACACTGGAACTCGGTTGATATCGACGGTTCAATCTCTGACGAGTTACTAAAACAGTGGCTTAACGAATCGTATGAATTGGTCGTAAAAGGGCTCACAAAAAAGCAGCGCGAAGAGTTGTAGAAAAGATAAAATTAAAACGAATTTGAAATAATATTCACGATAAAAGAGGTTTACAGAAAACCAAAAAGTTATAATTTAGAAACAATGT
>WGCT01000137.1 GCA_015493625.1 Draconibacterium sp.
ACCCGTTTATCCTTTGGATTAAAATAAAAAATCCCCAATTTGTAGTATTCCGGATCTGTTTTCATCAGTTCTAAGTTTTAGTAATGTTGTTTTGCCAATAATGAAATCAACCCCGATGTACATCGGGGCTCTCGAAAATCCCCTTTAACTTTAAACAACTTCTTACTATAATTCTCACAAATTTAAATAAATTGTTGTAGATTTAAATTTTTCGACACAACTGAATTGCAATATCAGGTTTATGGACAATAATTTTCGAATATATCTAACACGCACAAATCACTTAAACATTTTATAAAGATCTTATTACTATGAAAACTAAAATTTTACTATCACTTTTTTTGGTCTTTTCTTTCTTGCAGGTTACTTTATCTGCTAATGTATTTGTAAAACATATCGGAATCTCTAAAGTCCGAATCGATGTAAAAAATCCGACAGTGGTAGGGAAAATTACAATCTCACCTTCAACGCCGGGCAAAGTAATTGTTCATTTCGATGGTAAATGTGTTTCAACACCGGGCGACAGAATTATTCTGGCAGCAAGCGATACAACCTTTTGGAGAATAAATGACGGAGCAGTTGCCGTAAAAGCAAAAAATGCAGATATTAAAAAAAATTCTTTCTCTCATACACGAGTATATAATGTTGATGCTGGAACTCATACCTATTATGCAATTGCCCAGAACTATGTAGAAACAGATGGCGATGGTATTGCTTCAATCTATGGAAATCTGACAGTGGAATTTGTTCCTGAAGGAAAGTATATTGTTGGATTTAAAGGTATTTCAAAAAGTTATATTCCGGTAAAAAACCCAACAGTATTCGGGGAAGTTACAATCTCACCATCAACACCGGGTAAAGTAATCGTGCACTTCGATGGTATGTGCTATTCATCGGTAAACGACAAAATAATTCTAGCAGCAAGCGATACAACCAAATGGAGAATAAATGACGGATCTGTCAGCGTTGAAGCATTAAACAATGACTTCAAATTTAACACTTTCTCTCATACCAGAGTATATGATGTAGATGCCGGCACTCATACTTTTTATGCTATTGTCCATAATTATGTAAAAACTTCGGGTGATGGGTATGCTTCTGTTTATGGAAGTCTGACTGTGGAATTTGTTCCTGATGAGGAGTACATTGTTGGATTTGCCGGAATATCGGAAACACGTATTGATGTTGCTGAACCGAAAGTGGTTGGAGAGGTCTCAATATCACCGTCCACTCCCGGGAAAGCAGTAGTGCGATTCGATGGAAAATGTACTTCTACTCCCGGAGACAGAATTACTTTGGCAGCAAGCGACACAACTACCTGGAAACCAAACGATGGCAATGTTACTGCCGAAGCATTTAGTAATAGTATTAACTCGAACTCTTTCTCTCACACCAGAGTTTACGATGTGGGTGCGGGGACTCATAAATTTTACGCAATTGCCCAAAACTATGTAAAAACAAACGGCGATGGAATAGCTTCAATATACGGAAGTCTGACAGTGAAGTTCTTTCCTGAAGGCACAGCATCGTTAACAACAGAAATTAATAATGGGGTTAGTATTTATCCGAACCCTGCCAGCAACTTTTTAAACATTAACGGTTTAAAAGGTGATGCCAATATTTATGTATATACTATTTCAGGTAAAGAAGTTATTCAGCATAAAACGAACCAATCATCATCTCAGTTAAATATTTCATCTCTGGAAAATGGCATTTATCTGATAAAAATGGTGACCAATAACAAATACTATTTTATGAAATTCGTTAAAGATTAATCTTAAAAAGAATATAACATTTTAAAATCAACTCAATTCTTTGGCTTTAATAGAGTATCAAATTATTGGTAGTTTCATTAGATTCGTCTTACATAAACCATTACAATTATGAAATTTTTAGGCAATTTACTTTGGTTAATTTTTGGCGGCTTTGCAATTTTTATGGAATATATGCTTGCCGGAATTGCACTTTGTGTAACTATTGTTGGTATTCCGTTTGGTATACAATCGTTTAAACTTGGAATTCTGGCACTATGGCCATTCGGGCAAAAAATTGAATATATGGATTATGCACCGGGCTGCTTGTCAACTATAATGAATATACTTTGGTTTTTTATCGGAGGAATTTGGATTGCACTCACACACCTTTTTTTCGGCATTTTACTGGGCATCACCATCATTGGAATTCCGTGGGCCGGCCAACATTTTAAAATGATGTCGCTGGCCTTTACTCCTTTTGGCCGGAGATTAGTATAATTCTTAACAAAGCCACTTTCCCATTATATACTCAATTCAGATAGGTTTTCGGAATCCCGATGTACATCGGAATGAACAGCCATTTGGGTTGAATATGATTTAGATAATTGAGTATAGGATTGAAGCACACACTTGTATCTGCTTTACGGCATACACCATCAAAGAATTAGAACACATTCGTTATCAGGAAAAATCTACACTCTCATTAAAGATAGCGGCTGAACGAACTCATAATACCAATTTGACTTTATAATGCCGTTTAATTGAATTTAATTATTTTATGCAAGGTTGAGTTAAAATATTTTTGCATAGCATTTGTTATAGTAAAATATTTTAACGATAAGATTGTGCAAAAGAATAGATTCAATACGGCACTATAAGGTTAATTTGGCATAACATATACAGTTAACCTATTAGTTCCCCGAATGAAAACAAATAGAGAAAAAACTCTTGGGTATGAATGAGCAACAACGGGAACTATTCGAAATTATCCTTAAAAACTTTGAGGCCCCGATTACAGTTTCAGACGTATTCCGAACCTCGACAAAAGAGCAGTAAAACCAATCATTAAAAACGACCAAACAATAGAACCCAAAATAACAAAAAGTACTTGGCCCGACTGTTTATAAAAGAGTATTGATGAACCTGACATCCAAATAATAAAATAGATAACATCGGGAGCAAGATAAGTTGTAAGTGAATTTTTCCCTGCCGATTTAAAAGCAAAAGCCCATTTATGTTTTCCTAAAATATCGACAATAATATAGAGAACAACAAAAAGCAACATGCTAATACCGGTACAAATCATTGCCCAACTTGGCGAACCATCTATTTTTGAGATTGCAAACCAATGCCGCAAAACAAAACCGGCACCCAATGCCAAAGCTCCCAATCCTGCACCATAAGCAAAAAATCTTAAGAAATTTCCTTTTGTAAATTTTCTCAAAATCAAACTAAATACCAAACCTGCCAAAACAAGCGAAGGAATATTTCCGTCGAGAATTACACCAAAAACAGGACGAATTGAGTTAAAAAAGCTCAACATTCCCGAATTCGACAACATATTTGACACTATAAAAAAGAGCCAAACCAAAACGGTTATAATTAAATTATCTTTTACCAATAAATAGGTAAAAGCGGCCACAACATATCCCCATCCAATTAGTCCTAATATACCCCACCAACCGGTTTTTAGCCACGAAATATCGTCGGGTGTGCCACTTCTAAAAATAGTAACCAATGTAATTAAACCAATAACGCCAACTCCTTTCAGTATAAATTGAACATTCAACTCCAAATTTTTGTATTGGTTCCATATTAAAAAAACAGAGATGTAAATCAAAATTGCCCATAAATAGTTGCTTATTCCAGTTAACTCGGGATTCAGCAAATTCACGTTCAATATTAAAACTCCTATGGTAAGTAAACTAATTGTGCGAACGATAATATGTGTAGATATTTTAAAAACCGATTCGCCTCTTTTCAGTCTGCTTTGAATTGCATACGGAATGGCAAGGCCAACCATAAACAAGAAACCGGGGAAAACCCAGTCGGCCAATCCCATTCCATCGAAATCGGCTTCGCGATGAGTCAGCCATCCCGGAACACCGGGAACATAAAGGTCGTTTACAAACAGCATTAAAAACAAGGTTAACCCACGCATTACATCGATTGTTAAAATCCTGTTTTTCTTTTCCATTTGTAGTTTCTTGAATTCGGAATTTATTTTTGAATACGTTTCTTCCTGCCGACAAAACTACCAAAAACTATTTTAATTCGAAACTTCTTTCCCCGAAACAATTGTTTTCACGATGTTCAGTTTCGAGTCATCCAAATCGAATAGAATTATATCAGCGCGTTTACCCGTTTCAAGAGCTCCTCTGTCGGTAAATTTATACAGTGAAGCCGGATTTTTTGTGGCCATGTTAATGGCCTCCTTTAGTCCGCAACCGGTAAACTGCATTATATTTCCAACGCCCACTACCAAAGGCAACGAAGCACCTGCAAAAACATTCTCTTTGGGTAACCGTATTATTCCTTCGGGAGTTAAAACCACATCTTTCCCGTCCCAAACATAATTGCCCGGAGGCATGCCCGCGAGCATTGTCATGTCAGATGTTAGAATTATGCGTTCGCACCCTTTTGCTTTGTAAAAAACTTTTACAAGTTCGGGCAAAAGATGAAAACCATCGACAATAAAACTACTCATTAAACGGTCTTCGGCCAGCTGCATCCAAAGTGGATTATTAAACCTGTTTATTGTGTTGGCACAGCCGTTTCCGAGATGCGTAACCGTTTTTGCACCTGCATCGGTAGCACGCTGTATCTGCTCGGCATTTGCATTGTGATGCCCCAACGAAACAACAACACCATTTTTTACGCAATTCTTAATAAAACTAATTGCACCGTCCACTTCAGGAGCGAGGGTAATCTGCATTATTTTGCCATCGGCAATTTCATTTAATTTTTGAAATTCATCCCAATCGGGCAAACGAATATCTTTTAAACTGTGTGCTCCACGATATCCTGCTTCGGGCGAAATATAAGGCCCTTCGAGATGAAACCCCGGTACTGAAACAGCTACTTCAGGGTTAAGTTGTGCTTTTGCCAAATTGGTAAACGATTTTACCAACGACTGGCGTGAAGCGGTAATTACCGTAGGTAAAAAAGTAGCCACTCCTTTTTTCTGAAGTCCACGAACCACCAACAACATATCGTTAGTTGATAAATCGGGTTTCGAAAACTCGATGCCCATATAACCGTTTATCTGATTATCGAATAAAGCAGGTGCAATAAAGCTCCCCTCTCCATTCTCGAAAGCTGAAATCTTTTCAACTTTTTGAATTACTCCGTTTTCAAATTCAATAGCAACTTTGCTGTTATCTGAAAATAAGTAACCTTCAACCCTTTGTTTCATCTTTTATTATTTAGAATATAGAATCAAGAACCTGTAACCAGCAACCCGTATTAGTGCTTTAACTTATTTGCTCCTGTGTGTGAAATCTTGTATCATAAATGTTTCAATAACAAAATGTATTAGAACTGTAATACAATCCAAGCCAACAACAGCAAGAATCCAACAAACAGCCAGGCCAGTAAGAAACCTGTCCAATCTTCGCGATAACGTTTAGCAAATCCTTTCCAGCGCTCGGCAGTAAACCACGAAGGTAAATCGAGCAACAATAAATCGTGCCCTAGTTTTGCAGCCAGCGGTTTTTGTCCGTTTACTTTTCTGTCCTCATCGGAGAGCCGAATCATATTATCGAAAAATTTATCGATTCGAACCGGGTCTTCGCGTTTTGTAAGCAAGCTTACCAAAATCAACATCGAAAATCCGGCTAACATAGCCCAACCAAAGGGTGCGGGCTCCCATTTATAAACAATCTCAAGAGCCCCGGTATTCAAATAATTTAAAATATAGTAAAGAATATATGCTGAACCTACACCTGCAATTGCTCCCCACCGATTGGCACGTTTCCATAGAATTCCACCAAAAATCATAATTCCCATGAAAGCTGCAATTGTTTCTATAAAAAGAAAAGCGTGTAGAACACTTTTAACATAAAAGGCAAAAACAACTCCCAGTAAAGTTAACAGCAAGCTCGAAATACGACCAACCCACAACAACTGTTTGTCGGTTGGGTTCTCGTTAATTAATCCTTTATAAAAGTTTTGTGTAAAAAGTGCACCCGTATTTACCATAAAGTTCGATGCCGACGACATATTTGCTGCTAAAATTGAGGCCACCATTAAACCCAAAAGTCCGGGAAACAGCAGTGTTTTTGTTGCAAAACCGAAAGCCATTTCAGGATCGTCGAGGTTTTGCCCTTTTTGAATAACCAATGCGGCAACAATCAATCCGGTAAGTGCCCAACCAATTGTAACAGCACGCTTCACAAACGATCCGTAAGTTTGGCCAATTCTTCCGGCTCGCTCTGTGGCTCCTGTTGCACACATCGAAACCATGTGTGGCTGAGCAGTAATTCCCACAACACCATTTAATGCCAACATTAATATTGTAAATGCCCCAATTCCTGTTTCGGCACTAAAAAGATTAAAAAAGTTGTCGGGCAGTGTTGCACGCATTCCTGCAAAACCTCCAACTTCACCCAATCCCATTGGAATAAGCATTATCGATAGAACAATAATCATTAAACTCTGTATAAATGTTGCGTAAGCCGACGAAACCAGGCCACCAAAAAAACTATAAATAATAAAAGCTATGGTCATTCCTATAATTACACCATCGGGAGAAATCATATTCGAAGTGGCAACAGAAATTACTTTTCCGGCACCTTTTAACATGGCACCTTGTGCAAAAATAAAAAATAGAATGGCAAATACTGAATAAAAAATACCCATCGACTTTCCATAACGGTCTTCCACAATTTCGCCAACAGTAGTACGCTCACTCCTTCGGTACCAGGGAGCAATTAACCAATAAAATGGCGTTATAACCATGTTTTTCCACTGGTACCAGATTGATGCAAACCCCATTTGAAAACTAGCTCCGGTTTGTGCAACAAAGTTTTCGGCATGAGTACCGGCGCCAAAACCCTGTGCCATCATAATCCATTTATTGAATTTACGACTTCCCCGGAAATAACCGTCGCTATTTTTCACACGGCGTGTAAGCCATATTCCATATCCTGTAATTCCGAAGAAATAAGCCAGTACAACAAGAGTGTCTAACCAATGAAAACCTGTTTGCATAATAAGTTTAGTTTTAATAAAAATTTATGCCGGAAAAGT
>WGCT01000138.1 GCA_015493625.1 Draconibacterium sp.
AATATTTTGTTTCGGTATTATTTAATAAAATACCGCAGGGGGAATATCTCAACAAATACGTCAAATAATGAATCGTTAGATTTTTAGTTAGCCCACATAAAAAACAGAAAAATTACAATAACATCTAAAATAAATATTTATAAAATAAAGTATGAAAATTAGATACCCTTTATTGGTGCGCAATTGCCGCATTATAACAATCCCTCAGGGGTATATCATTCCTTACGCAAACAAGTCATACCCTCACGAAAAGTGAGAGCATAACCGATAACCAACTACCTTCCAAAAGAACCGTTCTTTCTGTTTTTAGAAGAGAGAGAACCGTTCTCTTTTTATGAAAATTTCTTGTATACACTTTTTTTTATTTTCGAATTAAATTTAAACTGATTTAGAAAGGGTTATCATAACTCGAGGCTAAAATCCAGATACTAATTTATATTTCTATGTTCGCCCCTTAAAAGGGACGGCAAGAAATATTTTGTAATAACCCAATAAGTAATTATACATGCAGTTTCACCCCGGGGATTTACTTTATTTCTAAAACCTTTCCTTTTAACCGAATACGGGCAGAAATGGTTTCTGCACTTTTTTCTCCGGGTTGACCTCCGCCTACCGAAATGGTAAACCAACCCGGTTCAATTACCCGTTTATTGCTTTCACCAATCATCGAAAACTGGCGGGCAGTTAAATTAAACTCAACCGTTTTCGATTCTCCAGCTTTTAAATGAATTCGTTCGAATCCTTCGAGTTGTAATTTTGGGCGGGGTGTAGATGCCTCTTCGTCTTTCAGATAGAGTTGCACCACTTCGTCGCCATCTTTTTTGCCCGTGTTTGTAACATTTACTTTTACTGTAACATCGCCTCCTGTTTTTGCTTTTTTTGCCATTTTTAAATCGGAATAACTAAACGTTGTATAACTCAACCCATAACCGAACGGATAAAGCGGCTCTTTTTTGAAATACTTGTATGTTCTGCCTGCCATATCGTATTGGTCGAAAGGTGGTAGCTGATTAACCGATTTGTAATAGGTGACCGGTAAGCGTCCGGCCGGATTGTAATCGCCAAAAAGAACGTCGGCGACGGCTGTTCCTCCCTCTTGCCCGGGATATCCTGCCGAGAGAATTGCATCTACTTTTTTGTTGGCCTCGTTTATGGCGAGTGCGCTGCCGTTTAGCAAAACTAAAATAACCGGTTTTCCGGTTGCCTCAATGGCTTGCATTAAATTGCGCTGTGTTTTTGGTAGTTTTAAATGAGTGCGATCGCCACCTTCAAAACCATCAACTTTTATGGGCATCTCTTCACCCTCTAACCGCTGCGATAACCCCAAAACCAAAACTACTGCGTCGGCTTTTTGGGCAACCTCAACGGCATCTTGCTGCATGGTTGGATTTGGTTTTGTCCACAAAAATTTTGCATCGCCATCGCCATGCCAGTTTTTATATTCGTATACAAATTTATATTTTTTGCCGGCTTCCATTTCTACCGCTTTCTCGTGATGAAAAGCAGCATCTGGACTCGAGTAGCTTAATATTTTTTCTCCTTCGAGCCAAATGGTTAATGTTGGCATTCCCCAACAGCCAATGTGGTAAGTTCCCGAGACAGGGGGAACAATATACCCGGTCCAGCGAATACTAAAATTGTCGTCGGGAAGCACTGCTGAAGGTGACCCGGCTTCCCAGTAGAAATTTATATTCTTGTCGATGCGTGTAAAAGCCGGCTCTCCCTGTAGTTTCGAGTTGGCAAAGTACTCGCCTGTAACACCGGGAGTTCCATCTTCTGTAACCAGATTTTCTCCCGGAATAGGGTAAAGATTATCAACTCCCTGAGCAAGATTTGAACCTTCTGAGAAAAGGATTTTTGTATTTTTAAGTTTCTTTTTTAACCCTTTTAAAACTGTAATCGGATTTTTAGCAATTCCGTTATAGTTTCCAACAAGTGCTTCCCAATTGTCGGCATTCGGGCCAATAACAGCCAATGTTTTAATATCTTTTGAAAGAGGTAGGATATTGTTTCTGTTCTTCAGCAAAATAATACTTTCTTTAGCAGCTTCGAGTGCGAGCTCGTCGTTCTTTTTCGATGTGTTTACCGAGAAAGGAATTTGCGCATACTTCACCTCCTCGTCGGGGTCGAACATTCCCAGTTTAAACCGTGCCATAAAAATGCGTTTTACTGCCACATCAATTTCATCTTCGGTAATTAGTCCGCGTTTAAGCGATTCTCCTAAATGGCTGAATGAAACACCGCAATTGAGGTCTGTTCCGTTTTTAACAGCAACAGCCGCTGCTTCTGCCGCATCTTTCGAAAAGCCCTGAAACCGGTAAAAATCGGAGATTGCCCAACAGTCGGAAACAACATAACCTTTAAATCCCCACTCGCCACGTAAAATGCCATTTAGCTCAGGGTTGGCACAGCATGGATAGTCGCGAAACTGGTTGTATGCGCCCATAACCGAATAAACACCTCCATCTTTTACAAGTGTTCTGAAAGCCGGCAGGTACGTTTCGCGTAAATCGCGCTCGCTAATTTGTGCATTAAACTTATGACGTAGTGATTCGGGGCCTGAATGAACCGCGTAATGTTTTGCGGTAGCCACCACTTTCAGGTATTTTGGGTCGTTGCCTTGCAGTCCTTTTACAAACTGTTTTCCCAGCTGGCCGGTCAGGTACGGATCTTCTCCATAAGTTTCGTGGCCACGCCCCCAACGTGGGTCGCGAAAAATATTGATATTGGGCGACCAAAAAGTTAATCCTTGATAAATTCCGCGCTTACCACGTCTTATAAATTCGTGGTGTTTTGCACGCGCTTCGTCGGAAATGGCAGTGGCAACACGGTAAATTAAATCTTTATCCCACGAACCTGCAATTGTTATCGACTGTGGAAAAACGGTTGCATAACCGGCACGGGCAACTCCGTGCAGACATTCGTTCCACCAGTTGTATTCAGGGATTTGAAGCCTGTCGATTGCTGGTGCATTGTAAAGCAACTGACTAATTTTCTCTTTTGTGGTCATTTGCGAAACCAAAAGGTCGACCCGCTCGCTCATAGGAATGTCGGGATCTAAAAAATCGAAATTCTCGTTTTGTGCAATCGTTACAAAACTTATACTCACTAAAAAAAGGCTAAATACTATCTTTTTCATATCAATCTAATTTACTGTTCTGTTC
>WGCT01000139.1 GCA_015493625.1 Draconibacterium sp.
ATAAGAGACAGTAATAATATCGTGCATGTTGTACCTAAAAAGTCCGGCATAGGTAGTAATTACCATTTCATAAAGTTCTCCTTTTTTTAGTTGATGAGCGAGTAATGTTTGTGGTCTGTTTTTGCTGTCTGTTTTTTCTGAATTATTGTAGGGGATAAACTCATAAAAAGCACCATGCAAAGCGAGAATTCCTGCCGAAACTTCCGGTTTGTAAGGAATGTTAAATTTTCCTTCGCTTGCACCATAACCGTAGTCGAAATAAACTACATGGTCTCCAAAAAGTGGTTTTACCGAATCGACCCAGTTTCCTATACTTCCTGCTAACCACGTTAAAATTACCTTTAAATTTTTCCAATAATTTGCCGGAATAAAATTGTTATTGTTTTTAGCAAGTACACGTAATTCGGCCGCTCGTTTTGGATTAGGTTGCAACTGTTTCTCAAGTTTTATTCTTATTTCCGAATCGATTTTTAAGAGGCTGTTAATTGTTCCTGTTTCAATGTCGTTACATATTTGCAAGGCATTTATTTTAGCAGTATCGGTTAATTTTGCCATTCGGGCAATGTTGTTTCCCACAATTAACCGAATGTCTTCTGCAATAGAGAAAAGCATAATCAGATAGTCTTGCGTATCTTGGTTTTCAATCTCGAAAATGGAAAATGGAAAGGAGATAAGAGTTAAAAGCTCCTTGTCTGAGTTTGCTGCTGTTAACCCTGAAGCCGACCCATATGGAATTCCTGCTGAAGTTTTGTCGGTGGGTGCTTTGTTTATTAACGGTAATATTTTTCCTTTTAATATCTCCGGAAACGATTTAAAAATTATGTTGTGCCGTAACTTTTCGGTAATCATTTTGCTTTTTAAACTAATCTCACTTTCCGGAATAAGCTTTTTTAATCCTGAAGTTCCACTTGTTGCCAAAAATGCAACCGGTTCGCCTTTAAAAAGAAGGTCGGTAACACCGTTCTGCATTTGAGATGTTGGTTCTAAGAAGTCGGTCCATGAGTTTAACTTAACTTTTTGTATAAATTCAAAGGGCGTATCGTTTACCGATAAATTATGATTTTTAAAATAGCGGCATCCTTCGGCTTTTTCCAAAATCGAATGAAGAATTTCCTCCTGTGTTTTTTGTGGCTCTTTGCAAAGCTGCGTAAAAAAATCCCATGCCGCTTCTGCTTTTATCGTATTTAGTTTTTCAATCATTATCTTTTTTTATGAATTGCCCGAGTTGAAACGTACTTTTAACTTATCAGAATACTGTATTTAGTGTTTTGTGAGCTGATTGTCAGACAGTTCTATTGCATTGTTGTGGCATCTTTTTATATAGTCTCTGAGTTGAGTTGCATTTTCTCCTTCGGTGAGAACTTTATCGAAATCGAATTTCTGATTGTCGAGACGAGTGTAACTTAACCACCAGTTTTGTGGCGTGTGGGGTAGTACTCCCGAGAAAAAGAACCCCAATAGATTTAACTGATTTTCAAAATCGACAGGCATTTTTTCCCATGCAGGAAAATGTAAGTGGAACGTGATGAAATTTTCAGCATTTAATTCGCGAATTACCTTTTTAATCTCAATAACCCAATTCTTCCCGGTTTCTTCAATTGTTAATACTGCAAAATTGTCGACCTCTTTTTTATCAATATTGAATTTACTTTGTTCTTTTTTGGGGATAAAAGTGTTGTTTGAGAGAGTAACCTGAAGTTGTGCATTATTGAAGGCTTGCGTTATAAATGTGTGGTGAATTTCTGGTGTATTTAAAGCTATCTGCTCTAATCCAAAAGGTGTCCAAATGGCATAAAGCAATGTTTCGCGTTGTGTGTTGCTCTCAATCGAAATAAACTCGACCCTTTTGTGAACCGATATTTTAAGAGCAAAAGGGAAAAACTGGCTTGCTTTTGTAACCCGTTGCGAACCGGTGTGTGCAGTTACCAGATTCGATTCGACTATTTTTATTCCATGTTCGCTTTCGGTACAAAAGCCAATCTGTTTTTTTATAATTAAAATCAACCCCCGGTTTCTTCTGAATTCGGGGTTGCTCATTAATGCTCCCGCCTCTACTATTTCGCGCGAATAAGGAGAGCGTAAAAGCGACGAATGAATAACAACTTCGCCTGACGATGTTTTTGCAATAAACGAAATAACAGTTTTGTTTTTTAGCGATTCGCTCAATACCTCGGGGTAATAAAACACGGTTTTTGCATACGAATAGTGGTAGGTAAAATAGGCGAGTTTTGTTATTTGGTAAGCGTCTTCGGGGCTTGCAAGCAAAACAATTAAATCTTCACGGTTATTCGCTTTGGGCTTAGAATTTTCTTCTACTTCTATTTCACCTGCATTGTTAGTCGAGCGTGCAAGTAACTTTTTCTCCAAAACGGTTTGCCATCCCTCCGAACCAAGATTTAAAAAGTAAAAATTATCTGTTAACCTTTTGATGAGAAAAAACTTCAATCCGTCAATTGAGTCGGAAGGATTTTCAACCTTATATTTTGGAATATTTTTTTTGTCTACCGGAACTCCCGTGTTACTTAAAACTACCCGGAAAACATTTTTTTCGACAATGCAAAAAATGTCGAAAAAACCTTGTTTTTCTTTTGGATAATTTACGATAATATGCTCGGCGGCCTCTTCGGTTGCAAGTTTAAGTTCATCGTATTCGCTTTTGTTTGCTCCATAGTATTTTGCCGTCTCCTCAATAAAGCTTCTAATAATAGGAATTGCTTTTATCTGATAAGTTGTTTTTAGCGCCATTTTCATAGGTAGAACTTCTCTTTTTAAATTGATTAAAATTATCAAAAT
>WGCT01000140.1 GCA_015493625.1 Draconibacterium sp.
AATACCACATCCTCGTTCTATTACTTGCTCATATTCTATGTATTGATTCTTTTTAGTCATATCTTTTTTACAGCAAAGTTACATTATTTGCATCTACCTGAATAATCATCCGCCTGTGTGCCAAATATTACTTGCCATGATGGTTTCATCTCTTTTAAATTTACTGTGTTTTTGTCTCCGTTTTAAAAAGACCGGCTTCTCCACACAAAAACATCAACGTTTATTCTTTTTATAAAAAGCTGATTTTGTTACTTTTTCCCGGTATGGCCAAAACCACCTGCCCCTCTGTCGGTTTCATCGAGTTTTTCAACCAAACTCCACTCAACCGTTTCGTGCGAGGCAATAATCATTTGGCAAATTCGCTCGCCCGATTCAATAACAAAATTGTCGGAAGAAAGATTAATTAAAATAATACCAATCTCACCGCGGTAGTCGGCATCAATGGTTCCCGGTGTGTTTAAAACAGTAATTCCCTTTTTTAATGCCAGTCCGCTACGTGGTCGTATTTGTGCTTCGAAACCTTGTGGCAACTCAATATATAAACCGGTTGGAATTAATTTTCGTTCAAGTGGTTTTAAAATTACCGGTTCTTCTAAATTGGCGCGTAAATCCATTCCGGCCGACATAACCGTACTGTACGCCGGTAATTCGTTATTCGATTTATTAACAATTTTTACCCTCATTTTTATCCAAATTTTATCAAGCTGCAAAGATATGTAAATATACAGAGAGTGTAGTTTGAAATATAATTATTTACATATTTTAACTTGTATGGCTAACTACTATATTGTGGTTGCTTGAAAACTTAGCCGGTAACGGCATTACGAGTGGCTATCCATTTTTTTTTGAATGGGTAGAATAAGTGGTACTTTCGGTTATTGGAATGCTGCCCGATTTTGGAAATTTCATTATCGACTGAAGAACCGGCGAAGAGTACGACCGCTACAAAGGGGAGGAATTGCTGATGCCTTTTGCGAAAGGAGTTAGTGCAAAATTGAAGGTATTCGATGCAGAAGGAAACGAAACCAGTATAGATTATTATCGTTTGATAAAAATTGAAAAAAGACTCGGAGTACAAAAGTTTTTTGGTATGGAATATGAGGGCAGCGTATTTTTGGAAAAAGAGGGAATTATGGCAACAAAAAAATTACTCGAATAAGTTTTTGCATTTCTAAAACAACTGAGAAAAGCATGCGTACGCTTCTCAAAGCGCTTTGTGTTTTTAAAACTTAATGGGTTGATTGTTTTTAGAACTACATCCCTGCATAAATAATAAGTCCTAATCCGGTAATAAAAAACAGAAACATTAATGCGAGTAATCCATAGGTTTTTTTTGGAGCTCCTTTAAATTCTTTCCAGATAAAAACGCCCCAGAGTGCCGCAACAAGAGTAGCTCCTTGTCCCAATCCATACGAGATTGCCGGACCGGCCTGCTCGGCAGAAATAATACTGAACGACATTCCGATACTCCAGATTATTCCACCTAAAATTCCTACCAGATGAATTGCCGGTTTTCCGTTAAAATAGTCTTTATAACTCACCGGTGCTCCCTCGATGGGTTTCTTCATTAAAATTGTATTGAATAAAAAGTTACTTGCTAAAATACCTATTGAAAAAACGAATACAGCTGAATAGGGTGTCATCTTTCCAATTTCAGGATTTGTAAAGTCCATCGACATTGAACGCTGAACAAGGAAATAAAAAAGCGACATAAAAACGCCTCCAATTAATGCAAGGAATATCCCTTTTGAAGGGACTTTTTTCTGTTTCTCAGATAGCTTTTTATAAGCAATTGCATCGATAATAATTGCAATTGCAACAAAAGCAACTCCCATAAAAAGGAAAATTGGGTCGCCTTTTTTTTCCGAGGAATAGTTTATCAGAACTCCAAGAACGAGTGCTAATCCTATTCCCACCGGAAAAGCAACCGACATTCCGGCAACGGCAATTGCCGCCACAACCAATATATTAGCGAGGTTAAAAATAATACCTCCGGCAAAGGCACTTAACAAATTGCTTGTATTGGTTTGTTGTAAATCGGCAATAAAACTTCGTCCTTCGGTACCCGAGCTTCCGAGCGTAAACCCAAAAATTAGCGAGAGCAAAACAATTCCTAAAACATAGTCCCAGTAAAATAGTTCGAAACGCCATGTTTTTCCGGC
>WGCT01000141.1 GCA_015493625.1 Draconibacterium sp.
AGTTATTTTTGTTCAAAGCGAAGCGAAAAACTGTGTTGTAACAGGTTACTACAATGTTTTCAGATAAAGCTAGGGACAAAAAGAACGAGTATAATTCCGAAGTACATCGGAGCGAAAAGCTATGTGGTTTGAGTATATTAAGAGTATTTTCTGTTTAATATTTCGCTATAAATTACTGCTTCTCGTAGCGAAAAATTCTTTCTAAGTTTCGATTTTAATTGAGGTTTTTTCCCCTCCTCCTGTTTCAAATTGTCGGGAATATCGGAAGCTCCTTCATTTTCCTGAGTAAACTGATAGGCGGAGGGTGTTGTTGTTTTTAGTTGCGGTTCTATAACCGGTTCGTTCTCTTCGGCATATTCCATTTCGTCGAACAGCTCCGGGTTTGTTGTGCTATTTTGTAAATTCTGATCTCCTTGAATTAAATCCCAAAAATCTTCGGGAGGTGTTGGATTTTGAGAACCCGATTGTACCGGCTTTTTTTTCTTTAACTTTCCGAAAAATCCTATTCCTGCAATTATTAAGGTGAGTATTATTACTATCGAATCATCCATCTTCTTTTCGCTTAAAATACAATAATTTATCTACTTTTGAAGTTTTTAGTAAAAATAGAAAAAATGATGCAGTTACTTTTAAAATCGAGAAATATTTTTGCGTTTCTTCTGCTTTTGTTGCTTGTTACGGTATCGTGCGAGAAAACGCAGAACTCGCAAGTTCCCAATGTTCCTTTTTCGTTTACTGTTAATTTAGATATTGCAAACGAGTTGCGAATTCCCGGAAACTCAATGTTCTTCCCGGGTGTAGGATATGGTGGAGTAATTGTTTATTGTGAACTCGAAGATTCGTATTATGCATACGATGCCACTTGTACCTACGAAGTTAGTCAGGGATGTAAAATTAAAAACGAAGGTGTTTTAGGGACTTGTTCGTGTTGTGGCTCCGAATTTATTTTAATTGGCGGTGCTTTCCCAACGTCGGGGCCGGCTGCTGCTCCACTGCGTCAATACCATGTTTCTATTGTTAACAGGTCTACTTTAAGGGTTTATAACTAAATGTAAAACCTTTGGTATTCCGGGTTCTCACCCTGACTTTTGCACAGTTTTACATCTTCTGGTATTCGTATGTCGTTAGTTTTTGTTGTTGCATTTTATGCTCAATCCATTTAGCTTTTCGGAATCCCGAAGTACATCGGGGTGAAAAGTTAAGTAGTTTGAGTATAAAACTTTAACTGGTTGAAATCTTTTTAGTTACTTTTGCTGCAATATTTTAATTTAATTAAATCCGAATGAAATTTTCAGAATTAGGGATACACGATGATTTGCTCGATGCAATTGATTATATGGGGTTCGAGAATGCAACTCCCATTCAGGAACAGGCAATTCCGCAAATACTCGACGGCAAAGATTTAATTGCCTGTGCACAAACCGGAACCGGTAAAACAGCAGCATTTCTTCTTCCCATCCTCGATTTACTTATCGATTTGCCGGGAGGAGAAACCACAACATTGATAATTGTTCCAACCCGCGAGCTCGCCATTCAAATCGACCAGCAAGTACAGGGAATTGCTTACACAATGGGAATTCATTCAATTGCTATTTACGGTGGTGGCGATGCCGACGACTGGGGGCAACAACGCCGTGCATTAACACAGGGTGCCGATATTGTAATTGCTACTCCCGGGAAACTTATTTCGCACCTGAATTTGGGCTATGTGAAATTCGATACCATAAAATACCTTATTCTCGACGAAGCCGACAGAATGCTCGATATTGGGTTTTACGACGATATTATTAAAATTATTTCGTACCTGCCAAAAGAGCGGCAAACACTAATGTTTAGCGCAACAATGGCTCCTAAAATAAGAACGCTTACGCAAAAGATTTTAAAAAATCCGGCCGAAATAAATATTGCAATGTCGAAACCTGCGGAAGGTGTTTTGCAGGCTGCATACTTAATTTATAATCAACAAAAAAACAGATTAATCAGTCATCTTATTTCGGAAAATAAAGACTATAATAGTATTCTTATTTTCTGCTCAACAAAGCGGGCGGTAAACGAACTTGCACGCACATTGAAGAAACAGAGATTTGCTGCCGAAGCCATTTCATCCGACCTCGAACAAAGCGAACGCGAGGAGGTTCTGCAAGGTTTTCGTTCGAAACGAATAAGAATATTGGTTGCCACCGACGTAATGAGTCGTGGTATCGATATTAAAGACATTAACCTGGTAGTTAACTACGACGTTCCGCAAGATGCCGAAGATTACGTACACCGTGTTGGCCGTACTGCTCGCGCCGACTCGACCGGTGTAGCATTAACATTGGTGAATGAAGACGATATGTACAAGTTTCACCAAATTGAACAGCTGATTGAACGCGAAGTTTTTAAAATTCCAATTCCCGAACATATTGGAATAGGACCGGAGTGGAAAAATCCGGGTGCCCGGAGCAAACAGCGAAAAGGTAAATTTCATAAACAGAAAAAGGGTGGCTCCGGTCAACGTTATAAAAAGTCATTCAATAAAAAGAAATAGTTGTTTGATATTTTGTATATTTGATTAAATACTAATCAGTAAAAC